>JBJTAQ010000443.1:0-3684 GCA_046090945.1 Pirellula sp. | reverse complement strand
AACGTAGGATCCCTGGTCAACAATCCGGACACCGGCGCGCTTTGGCCACGCGAACTGCTCAAGAATCAAATCGCTACATTGCCGCCGATCCACTCGCCAAGCCATCAGGCGATATCACTCGGTAGCAATAGCGTTCTGACGACCTTGCTCAACGGAGAGTCCATCTCGCGTTATAGGCCCGATTGGATCAATCAAATCAAAGCACCGGTTGGATTGGTATGTGCCGCCGAACCACCAACCAATACTCCAGGCAATGGAAATGGGAACAACGGCAACAACGGAAACAATGGCAATAATGGCAACAATCCAACCTGGAACAATTGTTTTCCCAATGGTGTTGGAATCAACGTTTCGATGCCAAATCCGATCGAGAACCAGGGCTATTGGAAGCAAAATTTGATGCCTCGCACGGTTCTGAATTCACAAGACCGACGTCAACAGCGATCGGACAACCGCTGGGGCTACAACGACCTGCCACCGGACTCCTGGGTCGATGTTTCGGCGATTGGCTCCTCGACGTTTCCTGATACACCCTTTGATTATCAAGCGTCCACAAACCCCGTCTTGAATCCTACCAATGGCAGTCCGATGCATACCACAGGCACCTACGACAATGTTCGCACCGCGTGTTTGCAACGGCTTGCCGATCCGGATTTCCCGTATGATCCAATCAATAACCCTTACATCACCATCGACTGGATATCGATCGACTTGACTGTTTTTAATGGCGAGAATCCGATCCCCATGCCTCCAAACAACGATTCAAGAGAAGTCTTGGATAAAGATAAAATGGCGTTCCAGTCTAGATACAAAGACGGTGGAGCACGACAGAATGCGAATCTCAAAGCGAATCTTGGGAGTGGTCAACCATCGTCCCCCAACGGTCCGAAGAACTGGGGTTTCTCATACCACTCCTCATCGACTGCTCAGATAAGAAAAACGCCACCTCAAACTTTTGTTCCGCCGCAACCTAGGCCGGGCAACGGCCCGCAGTTTGATCGATACCCATCCTATTTCTCCGCACAACTCGGTTACGCTTCGCAGCAACCTAGCGACAACAACATGAACCAAGCGGTTCATAATAGCGCGACTTCCCTAGGGTATGTAAATGTTGGATATCGCTATCAGGGTGTCGATGGGAACGTCGCCGACACGGCCGATCAATTCGATGGATTCGGACCGCCTCAATTCGTACAAAACCAACCGGAGTATAACGGCTCCCCTCGCGATCTCACATCACCCGTTTGGATGAACCGTAGCTTTGCGACAGCCAATGAACTGATGATGGTACCGCTGACCTCGCCCGGACAGTTCGGATACTATTTCGGTATCGCCGAGGATTCTACTGCCCGCACACCCTTTGGATTCCTTCCTTCATTCCAAGTCGCTAATTCCTTGGTGACCAATCTCGATAATTTGGGATCCAATGATTTCAACGATTACCCCGCACAGGACACGAATGCCTCAGACCGGGCTAGGTTAAGCGGATACTGGATGAAGCGTTCTGGAGACTGGGCGACCAATTCTCAGAAACCCAAAGTTCAAGCCGACTGGGGATTGATCCTAGAACTTGTCGAAACGACTCCAGCATACGTCGACACGATCAAGCAGTTGGATCTTGAACGCCTCCAAGCGGTTGTCTTTCCCGGGGGTAATATTGATCCTTGGACCGCGCGATTCCTGGCGTCTTTCATCCCTGAAAACTTTACGGGCAACAATGAGCGAGAAAGCTTCCGCGGCGCTTCAATACTATCGCCCTATAATCAACTGCCAACCTATGTCAGCCCAGGCAAAATCAACCTGAATACAATCGGCTCAGAGAACGTGTTCCAAGGTATCGAGTATTTGTTTACTGGCACGACCGAACGCTCCACACCGACCAACGGACTGGCGTCACAGTTCTTCCTGACTCGTAAAGGATACCTTGGAGGCATCAGTTCCTCGATCAATTTATCCTTCCCCGGAATGGACCCAAATTACCCGACTATGTTCGCAGGCGCTTATCGATCCGGCCTTGCGACCAATCTTCATCCACTTGCGCAGAGCCAAGACAATTCGCGTCGTCCGGAAACAATGCAGAGAGGCCGTTACCCAAGCGAATCGACCACTTTGCGTTCTCTGATGCCTAATCCTACAGGCAAGGAACAACCCAACAATGCCACCCAAGGCAATCTGTTGTTCTCCCCCTATTCGCTGGCGAATACAGAGACGAGTGTGCCAGGACCGACCAGTCCACTTGAGTTGGCTGAAGCTCGCCAGAACGCGTTTACTCGCTACCAACGGGCCATGCGACTGTCGAACCTCGCGACCGATCAATCGAACGTCTTCGCCATGTGGGTCACCGTCGCCCTGTTTGAATACGATCCAGTCACCGGTTTCGGTAAAGAGTACATCAACTCGGCCGGTGAACCCGAACGCGAACGCGCTTTCTACATCATCGATCGTACCGTACCCGTGGGCTTCCTGCCCGGAGAAGACCTTAACTCCGATCGCGCGGTGCTACTCAAGCGAACGATCAACAGCAAACGACGCTAATGGGCACTTTTTGAAAGGTAAAACCTTCAACACTCCAAGGGGGGCAGCTGCGTAGCATGGCCCTAGGCATTGGACCGCAAGCATCGCGGGATCCATCCACGATTTGATCCCCACCGCGACTTTGCGTGTTTTTCCCACCGCAAAGCTACTGGAAATCGAGCCAGCCTCACGAAAACCAGATGACAACCGAGGCGATCTAAGCCAAAATACTAACCCTCGTCCGTGTCCGTTTTGTCGTTCGACCACTCTAAAGTTTTCTTGCTATGTCCCACTCTTCCGAGCCGCCACGCGCAACCAACACCCACGTCTCGTCTCCCGATGAATTGGCCGCTTCGCTTCTGGGCGTTAAACAAGAACTTGAAGTCGACAAGATGTTCAAGGCCTGCGTCAAACTCGAAGGGAGCGACTTGCACCTGAAAGTCGGTTCGGCTCCGATCGTTCGGGTCAAAGGGGACCTGAAACCACTGAACCGACCACCGATCGAAGTCGAAGAGATGGTCCGTTTGCTAATCCCCATGCTCAACGATCGAAACCGCAGGATCTTTGAAGAAGAAGGGGGCGCAGACTTTTCTTACACGGTCAATGTCGAAGGTGAGAACTGGCGGTTTCGCGTGAATATGCTCAAGCAGTTAGGCCGTCCAGGATTGGTCGCACGCCGAATCAATAACTTTATCCCGAACTTCGAAGGCTTGTTCCTGCCCCCGGTGCTCGAAGAGCTCTGCAAGTACGATCAGGGGATGGTCCTCTTGGCAGGTGTTACCGGTTCTGGCAAAAGTACCACGATCGCTTCGATGCTCAACTGGATCAATCGGAATTATCGCAAACACATTCTGACGCTCGAAGACCCCATCGAGTTCGTGTACACCGAAGACAAATGCTTGATCAACCAACGCGAGGTCGGATCCGACGTCAAAGACTTCGGAATCGCGATGAAGCACGCCGTGCGGGAAGACCCAGACATCATCCTCGTCGGTGAAATGCGGGACGAAGAAACCTTTATGACGGCGATCCATGCGGCAGAAACCGGTCACTTGGTCTTCGGTACCATCCACGCGTCCTCCGCCCCCTCGACCATCGGTCGTATCCTGGACTTGTTCCCCGAAGAGTTGCACAAAGCGATCCGCAATGCGATCGCCTTCAACATGAAAG
>JBJTAQ010000442.1:0-2783 GCA_046090945.1 Pirellula sp. | reverse complement strand
ACACTAGTGGTAAATGGAAAAAACACGACTGGGAATGGTGTGGTACCGGTGCTAGTGAATTCGAGATCTTGCCTAACGCCTCTGTTACATTTGAAATCTGGTTTCGCGAAGATGAAAGGCGAGAGCGGATCCTTGGCGGTTTCGGCGAGAAAGGGACAAATCGAAGTGGCTTGGTGGTTCTTGCCACTGAACCATAGGAATAATCCGTGCGATGCCAAAATGACTCGGGTAAGGATGCTTGTCGCCGGTCCCCCCCTACACCACCAATCACTCACCGCTACACCATCACCACCTTCACTCCAGCCGCTTTGGCAAAATCATCCTCGGTAACCAGCAGGTAACTCTGCTGGGCGATGCGTGGTGAGTTGCCAAGCCAAGAGCAAACCACGTGCAGTGGGAACTCACGCTGGAGCTCGGTTTGTCTGCTGGCCCGCATCGAATGGAACAATCGTGGCCAACCCGGCACGCCGGCGCGGCGAAGGAGTCGCGTCATCTCGCTGCGTAGGTTGGCGTTCTTCCACCCCATCGCCGTGTTGACGCATCGTCGTGGATTTCTCAGAAATCCAAAGCCGGACCTCGGAGAGATCCGCGACAATCGCCTAAGATCTCGTACACTTCGTCGAGGATCGTCGCGTTTTTATGAAGATGGGCTCCATTTTGGAAGACTCAATTTTTTGTGGTATAATGAGGTCCAAGGTTGAGGGAGAATATCATGAATCCAGCATTAACTGTGGTCGGAGATCAACTCTGGCGAAGAATTGGGGAATCGATGGATCGAGTTGAGTTGCGTCTTAGGAAAGCCGTATCCATTCTCGAGTCCACCTCGATTCCATTCGCGATCGTCGGAGGAAATGCGGTAAGAGTCTGGGTTGCTCAGGTCGATCCTGGAGCTGTGCGTGCTACGAATGATGTTGATATCTTGATTCGTCCCGAGGATCTCGACCAACTTAAGCAGGTGATGGCGGAAAATGGATATCATTACAGAAAAGCTGCGGGCTTGGACATGTTCCTCGAAGGAAAAGAGGATTCGGTACGTTATGCGATTCATATTGTTTTAGCGAATCGGATGGTCAAGCAGGACGACTTCGAGCCGAACCCAGATGTCGAGCCGGTTGAATATGGGGATGGAATTCGGATCTTGCCACTGGAGAGGCTTGTTCGAATGAAGTTGAACTCCTTTCGACTCAAGGACCGTGTTCACCTATTAGACATGATTGAGGTTGGGCTTGTGGATGAAGCCTGGATAACGAAATTCCCAAAACCTTTGTCCGATCGCCTCCAGTCATTGATGGATAACCCAGACCAGTAAACTACCGAGGTTTATCACCACTAAAATCCACCAGTGAAAGCGTAGGTGCTGATGTTCCCACTGCGTTGGTTGCCCCATTGGTCAAACTCCTTGTTTTTGCTCAGAGTATTTCTTTTGGGCTTTTTTTGTCATGGATCCTTTTCGCAGGAACCCTCTTCTCAAGACGCTCGCACCCGGAGCGATAAACAAGGGCGGATAGTTGGACTGACCTATTGGGGGCAAGGTGGACTGAGACAATCCGCACCGAAGGACGTTTCCAGCCTGACCAACGTTGATATCTCCTACGGAACAACACTCACGCGTGACGACATCGAGTTCTTGGCTTCGCTGCAGAACGTCGAGGAATTGTCTTTCGGGGGCAATTTAGACGGCGAATACGTCGCTATCGAAGGCGACCTTTCTCCGTTGGTTAAACTAAAACGGCTTGGAAGCGTATTTCTATGCAAACGCAACATGCATGATCGCGATCTTGAGTTTCTTCGTGAGTTGCCCAACCTAAAGGCTTTGGAATTACTAGCAGGCCCTAATCCATTCCATGAGAATGGCTCCAGCGTTACAGACGCATGTGCAGAGTCCATAGGTCAGGCCAAGAACCTTCGTTGGCTTGAAATATACAACGGAGACAAGCTCTCCGATCGGTTCATTGAGGGAATCAGTCAACACCTAGAGGAACTTGAGCATCTCCACCTGTGTTCCGACAACCTTACCGATCGATCCTTGCAGTTGCTTGCCAAGCAATGCGGCAACCTGAAATCAATTGATTTGTATTCGAAACAGTTCACTGACCAAGGCGTCGCTTTTTTAGCATCCGCAAAACAGTTACAAAAAGTCTGGCTGGAATGTCCATTGCTCACGAATGAATCTGTGAGCGTTTTAACGGAGCTCAAGGATCTGCGTCACCTTATGATCACCGCCCCAACGGTCACCAACGAAGTCATTGAAAAAGTGGCCAAACTACCTGAGTTGCAGATCCTCTGTCTGAGGAACACACCGCTGTCTGATGAGCAGTTTGCGATGCTTGCGAATCATCCGAAGCTGGAGTCGATTTTCGCCAATGGCCGAAATCTAACGACGGGGAATGTGTTGCAGGTGATCGCGACAATGCCGAGGCTGGAACATATGACACTTGCTGAGGCAACAGCCACCCAAGATTCGGTGAATCGTTTTCTTGCTGCTCGAAAGTCCGCATCTGATAAAAGTGATAAGTGAATGCCCTGCTGCGTTAGTCAAAAACACTCGCTAACTGGTCCCCTCCCCACATAGCTCTACTATTCTTCTGCAAATGCTAAACCGTTCCCTCCGATTGTCCGTTCTACTGATCCTGGCTGTCACACTTATAGGTGCCATTTCGATAAGCTATTGGAAGTCAGGTGATAACCAAGTGGACCCACACTGGCGCGACGAGGTATTCTACGACTGCGGAGAGCTAGAAAATAAGCCCGAAGTTACGGTCGATGCTCTTTATCGATCAGGA
>JBJTAQ010000441.1:0-7047 GCA_046090945.1 Pirellula sp. | reverse complement strand
ATCCGCTCGAAGACTTCCAGGGGCGAGAACCAATTGAAAAAGTTCTCCGTAAAACCGAAGCGTCTGTGGAGCGACTGCCAGAACCGCTTGGTGGCCGTCAGTGGACGTCCCTGAAGATTGACCCGACGAATGGACTTGCTTTTTTGCTCATCCGATGTCCTTACCGCTTCAATCTCTTTGATCTTACAAACACCGTACTCAAATGTCGATTTCATCACTACTCTCCTAAAAACAACGATGCAAATCCCCAAACACTTAAAATCAACCGTTCAGCTTCTGTTCTCTTCTAAGCTGATTCGCTCGCTCACGATGATCGTTTCACGTGTACGAGCCGTTTTTTCGACTATTCTTCTGTAGCTGTCTGAGCGACACGCTGAACACGCTTGCTTTTTGGCTTACCAATGAATTCCGGCAATGCAACTTGGATGCTCGCCAACGCGAGTACCGTTTTTTGACTGATCGCGACCAATTGTTCGTTGGCTTGCAGACTTCGCCACTGGCCATCGGTCCACGAATACTGCACCGCAGCTTGGGCACTCCGCGTCATCGGCCAGCGTGTATCTTGGCACTGAACAACCTGTTTGTAAGCGTGTTCGGGCAGTTTGCGGAAAACGCGGCCTGCCATTTGGATCGTCGTCGAGCAACCACTCGGTCTGACGAAGACTGTTTTGATCGTCGGTTCGTCCATCCCCTCGACTAAGACTTGGGAGTTGACCAGAACTTGAATATCCCCAGTAGCAAACGCCTCGAGTTGCCGTTCGCGGTCGCTGCTACCGGTGACCACCTCGGCATTGACCCCGTGTTTTAGGAGTCGTTGGGCTGCGGTTTTGCAATCGGAGATCTTGTGAAAGTACATGAGGCTTTTGCCCCAGCGATTTTGGTCGCGCACATAAGCCTCAGCGACTTGATCGGGCCGAAAGTTCGGCAATGTGTAGTGGTGATACTCAGAGAGGTAACCATCCTGAATCAATTGATGGATGCCTGCATCCCGAACAACTTTGTCAAAACAGAGTTTCAGCTTGTCGGCTCGGAAAGGAGTGGCCGATAGGCCGATGATGTACTTCGGCTTGATCAGTCCGTGGATCGCCATCATCGAATTGCAGCAATCATGCTGAGCCTCATCGACAACAATCACATCCAGATCGGTGGGTGGATCTCGGTCAAACATGGAAAACGTGACAAGGTTCACCCCGAGTTTCCTCAGCTCATTTTCCTTGCGAGCTTGAGCCAGTAGATTTCGCCGCATCGCGACCCAACCGATCCGAAGGTTTTCGTTGATTTCCAGCCCTCGGCATGCCAGGAGTCCCATCACTGTTTTGCCGCTACCAGTGGGGCTATGAATCAAAATCGAACGGATACCGCTGGAGAGCTCATGCCAAGTCTTCAAGACGATTTTCCGCTGGTACTCGCGGGCTTCGACGTTGGACTCGCGGAGGATAGACTCCAGAGTGGATTCCAGGGATGCATCATACTTTGGTTCGGATTTCATCCTTGCGGCTCCTTAAAGTTGGATGTTTTCAATGCGGCGAACCAATTTGGCAAACCGTCGCGAGACGCTCGGTTTCGAGCATCCAAGTGTATGACCAATCTCACTGAAGGTTTTTTCAGAAAGAACTCCGTCGATCAGCAAAAGATCTTCGTCCGTGGCCTGATCGCGGAACTTTCGGTACCGTTGAAAGTCCTCCGAGGCAGCCAGAGACTCCCATGGCCGGTCGGAGTGGGAGTCAACTATAGAGGCCAAGATCGATTCGGAAACCGAGTTGTTTTCCGAACGATCCGTATCCTGGAGATCCGTTAGGTTTCTCTCCGGTTTGAGCCTCCGAAGTTTGCTGGACACTTTGTTTCGCATGATTCGGTAAGTCCAAGTCTTGACCCTGGCATTTCTGGCCGCAGTCCATTGGTTCTTTTGATACAAGCGAGTCTTAATAACCTCGATGAATGTTTCCTGCACTGCATCCTCAGCGATTTCGTGGCGACCGCTGACGCATGGAGGTAGGCTCTTGAGTGCGCCCTGGAGCAGATAATCCTGAAGGGAGCTGACCAGAAGATCAAAGCTGCGGTCTCGTCCTGAGAGGTAATAGTCCGTCAGATACTGCTCGCAGGATCCGGGGCTGGTGCCAACGAAGAGGTTTTCAGTGGAATCTATCACGAGATCTTTCCCCCCTTGTGGTTTGGTACCTAAAGTCGAACCGGGATATTCAAGCGAAATCCCAGTCAATGAAACTTTTTCTATTGGTAAAACCTAGCTGTGACACCTCTGGTCACAGCTAGGTTTAATATCTCAAGAAAAAAGAAAATCCCCGAGATTTGGCGAATACCCTGCTATTGTGGGCCTCGACAACTCAGAGGGTTGTTTGTGAGACGCAACCGCGATACGTGTCTGGACAAAACGATCACACCCTGAACGCGAACTCCTGATCCAAGTCGCCGCCCAAATTGGTAGAGCACCAACGGTCAGTTCACCAACCCTGATTTCGGATTTTCCAAGGCATTGACTCTGGAACAAAGAGGTTTACTAAACGCATAAAAAACCGAGTTCTGACGCCAAGCCTCGGCGGGCTCCGAATCTGATTCAGGTGGATGGGAATCGCTTTGGGGGAGCGAGTTCCCATCGCCGCTTGGGCTAGCCGGATCGGCCGCTAGCGTTCAAACGAGTGGCAGCACGCCGTATTTTGGTCTTGGTGACCCTAGCGTGTGTGCCTTGCTCGCGTGACGCTTCCTCAAGCAACTGATCAACCGTCAGTGGCTCAAGTTTGCGGAGCTTGATGTATCCAGCGACCCATGTGCGGACCTCTTGGGCAGGTTTCCCCACCAAAGAACGTTCCACGAGGACCTCCTTCGTGACAATTCGCTTTCCAACCCCCATCCGGACCAACCCGTCGGGTATTGAGCGGAAATCGATGTTTCACGAGAGGTCAATGGCCCACAAAGCACCTGAGAAAAAAGGGAAGACCCGGCAAAACTGAAACGTGGAGATAAATCGATTTGCACCACGTATCACCAAAGACATTCGCCGAGACGGTTCGGTTCGATCCGAAAGTCAGATAAAACAGGGAATCAATCCGATCTCGCAAACGTTGTCGAATGGGAGAGCTACAACCCACCTGGGTTTTGCATGGCCCATGGAGGGCGAATAACCGGTGAGCTAACCATCGAGATCTAGTTTGTGAAACATCATAAGATGCTCTTTGTCCTCAAAACCATGGAGCAGGTCAACACTGAAACGTCTGTAGAGTTTTTGGGCTGCAATGTTGTGGCGATGTACCTTGAGAGTAAGCAAGTCGACATGTTTGCTCAGCGGCTTTTCTGCTCTTATTTGCAATGCATACTTAATCGCTTGCCCAATTAAGTGCTCCATGATTTGGTTCGAATATCGCCAATCAGGATCAGGTGGAAAACCGCGATAGCGTTGGTCCAATCCAAGTTGCGGAATGTAAAGCAATCGGGAACGCTTACCATCCGGTGGCGGCCACTTTTTCCATCCCGTAGTTGCAAGTGAAGAAAAGCCGACGATTGAACCGTCCTGCTCTGAGTTGCGATAAATCCAGACCTTTGTTTGGTAGTTTTCGATTGAGTCCAAGACCTCCGAACTGGTGATCCATTCGGTGGCTGCCATCGACCATGCTTCGTCTCCGCAATCTAGGCCCGCCAAATAACGCTGGTCTTCATGGGTGAATTCATCTGCATAGAGCGGTTGATTTTCCGATTCGGTCAACTGCTAGTTCCTCTTCCTCGAAGGGAGCTCCCTAGTGTTGACTTTGGCTGCCGGGCGCAGGCTGGCAGCATCCAAGGATTTTGCTTGTTCTGGAGTCAGTTCCGTCTCTTCAAATCCATCTGCAACCGAATCAAGAATCGCGGCAACTTCTAGCGTTGGCCAAAGTTCCGTAGGTTCCACCTTTAGAGCTTCTGCTAGCTTGAAAATGGTCGTTCGCCGCGGGCGAGAGTTCCGAGTCAACATCTTTGAAATGGCTGACTGTGTACAACCAATCCGATCGGCTAACTCCTGTTGAGTAATGCTCTTTTCAATCAACAATTTGCTCAAGCGGTCTGCAAAGGATGCCTGTCGCGTTAGGTTTACTCCGTGTATTCCGCGTTGATCCTCAGGATTCAGAAAGAGCGCATCAGCAATGGTTGAGAGTGCGCGTTGCTTATCCTCATGCGTTGAATGTTCATACTCAAGGACGGCAAACATAGATCGTATAACCGACTGGACCTCATCGCTACACTCCATGAATCGCTTGATTAGCTCACGCTGTTCCGGCCTGATCGCCAGCAGCGCGCGGAATGCGTCGCTTGGAAACTCTTTTAACTCAGTCGTTGACATTTTATTACCTCAATCGACCACGAACGGATCGTCGCGATCTAACCACCGAAGGTTCAGCAAGCGTCGAATCAGCACGGGCCGATCCAGGTACCGCCGGCAAATTCGTCGGAATACTTGACAAGCAGATTGGCTGATCCGTATCCGACAACCACTTTCTTGGATTATCGGACTGGGTATGACAATAATATGCCGCAAAAATGACGCGTCAAGTTCGGTTTCATCATAAAACCCCACCCGTTAGTCGCAAGCACATACGCATAAACGACTTATCGACTTTGTTGTTTTGAGTATTAGCGGTTGAAAACAAGCAGGTTTCCCCACCAAAGAACGTTCCACGAGGACGTCCTTCGTGACAATGCGCTTTCCAACCCCCATCCGGACCAAGCCGTCGGGTATTGAGCGGAAATCGATGTTTCACGAGAGGCCATCGGATACGCATGAAAGAATTCGTGGAAAGCATCGAAGTAGCTGCCACCCCGGAGCAGTTGGGATGCAACCGCAAGCGTCAGCACGGTGTCGTCTGTAAATCGGCTATTCGTTTGGAAAAGCGGAAAGTCTTTGGTCTTAGTCCCCGCACCTTCGTGGACTGAACCGATGACGTCACCGGCGATAGCACCAATCATAGGATTTCCTTCACTCCGTAAACCAGCGATAAAATCAAATCTGTAAGTCTCTCGGTAGCGCGTTTAATTTAGCGACTTGCTCAGCTCTTATTTACAGCTTCTTTGGCTTTTCGAAACGCTGTGGGCTTTGATCGAAGGCCTCGACCTAAGGATCGTCCGACAGTCCGACCAAAAGCTGGGCAAAACATTTTCTATTGGGTTGAAACATGAACGCGAGGGCTGAAGGGACCGATCTGAGCCGGGCTGCGACGGGCATCACAGTAGCTTACTGAGAGAACGTCGCGGCTGACGAAATAGATGGCATCCTGTCGGTAGCGGAATCCGATCTCGCAAGCGGTGTCGAATGGGAGAGCGACAGCCCACCCGGGTTCTGCATGGCCCGTGGAAGGCGAATAACCGGTGATCCGCCTGATCATTTGCGATTGCTGACACAACTCGGCATACAAGGCACGGTCGGCGGCTTCATTTTCCGCATCGCTCCATACCTCCCCTGTGGTTGCGTAAGCCGTGATGATGGCGAACTCCTGAGGCCACTGGTCCACATGTTCCGATATTCGAAAATGGGTCTCTCCGTAAGCTTCGTGCATTCCCAAGGGAAGTTTGACTGATGACATGCGCACTCCTGAAAACAACGAGGCGATTCACGGAAGAAAACGAAACATTGTAGCGGAAGACCTTCAAGTCAAGGACTGGGGGTCAAGGTAGTTCCTCCGTGAGCTGCTTGCTGATTGCGAGTGGGAAGTCGGGAGAATACGGATCGCCGAAAGTGCCGTGCGCAAGCGGTACCTAGGCAAAAGTGTTCGGCATTATCTCACTCCTGGGAGCCAGAACCCAATGAAATACGTGATGCCCCAATGATCCATGCTGTGTATTTATTCACGCGTCACGATCCCGATGACATTTGGTTGGCAAACGGTTTTTGAAGCCGTTTGTTCGTAACATACCGGAGCTTTCTAGCCCAAACCGACACTGAACGAAACCCAAGTATTGAACGCTGGCGGGATACTCCGTGGACTCTCGCAAGCCCAACGGTCCAACACACCCCGAGTCGTCTTGGCTCCTCATTTACAACGATCAACCATCACTCAATCCCTGATTCAACAAGCAACCGACTCTCTTCCTCCCCCTCGCCCGCTGGCGGGAGAGGGCGAAGGTCTGACACTCCCTGTGCCCCTGTGGCTCCTCATTACAACCATCAACCATAAAAAACGCTTTTTTCGCTTAGCGGACATTCACCAAGAGCGAATAACAAAAACATTTCTTTCTCCCACTCGCCCGCTGGCGGGGAAGCGCAAAGGTCTGAGACTCCCTGTGCCCCTGTGGCTCCTCATTACAACCATCAACCATAAAAAACGCTTTTTTCGCTTAGCGAAACATTCACCAAGAGCGAATAACAAAAATATTTCCTCCTCCCCCTCGCCCGCTGGCGGGAGAGGGGGCCGGGGGGTGAGGGTGGTCTGCGCGCAACTCTCCCTTTCGCTACAATACCAACAACTCCTTCCCTTCAATCCAGCGAAAATTCATGGTGAGCCCCTCATGCCCAATGATGTTTGGTACTTTTCTTACGGTAGTAATCTAGACACCGATCGCAAGCAAGACCGTACGGGTCTCATCCGAGAATCACACATTGCCAAGCTCTCTGGCTACCGATTGGCCTTCAATAAGCGAAGCGGCCGCTATCGAGCCTGTGCAAATCTCCTTGCAAATCCCACCGAAGAAGTCCACGGTGTGATCTATCGATGCACACCCGAGGCGTTGGATGAAATGGACGAGCATGAAGGTGTCGCGTCGGGACACTATCGCCGTGAGACGGTACAAGTCGAAAAGCTCGATGGCCAGCGAGTCCAAGCGATCGCCTATGTAGCCAATCCAGAGTACATCATTCCCGAGAGGCGTCCAAGTGACGAGTACCTTGAACATATCCTGCGAGGAGCCACAGCCCAAAGCTTATTGGTGATCTGCATTGAAAGACAGGTCTCTACCCACCATCAATCAATCACGGATTCAATAAGAATTTGACTCTCTTTCTCCCCCTCGCCCGCTGGCGGGAGAGGGCGACGGTCTGACACTCCCTACGCCCCCATGACTCCCCATTACACC
>JBJTAQ010000440.1:0-1128 GCA_046090945.1 Pirellula sp. | reverse complement strand
GGATATCTAAAGGTTTGTAGTCTTCGGTCACCTGGACGGCCCGACGCCAATCGAGCTTGTCTCGACCAACCTCGACCAACTCAAACAACATCTGCAGCCCACACCGCTTGAGGAACTCATGGGCTTGGTCAGCATCCTGAGCGCTCCCGTCAACCGAAAGCGTAAAGGCCTTGAGGCGCTGCGGAGCTTGGCCTCTTCGGAGCAGCAAATGTTGGAGCACCAGCAACACCGCACCGCTGTCGATCCCACCCGAGAACATCACTCCAATCGGCTCATCAGGCTCGATTCGATCAAGCCACCGATCGCACTCGATGGCAAGCTGCCCGATGTATTTGGCACCGATGCTGTCCAAATCGTTGGACCAACGATTCCGCGGCGGATTGAAATACCTCGTATACTGCGGATTTGGATCAGGACATCCTATCAACTCCAACTCGACTACATAATGGGCAGGCACCATTCGGGTGTAAGAAGGATGGAATTGGTCTTCAAGCCCCATCTCAATGAGCTTTTTCCGAATGTCTTGAATCTGTTCGGCGACGATCAGACAAGGACCATCGGCTTTCTTGGCCAAAAAGTATCGCATCGGACGCCCAATCGAACGCGCCATGCGTACCTTTTTTCCCTCGGCCACGCAGATCGCAAACTGTCCATCAATCCTCGCTACCTGCTCGGCATCACCGCTCAGAACCAGCGCCTGAGCCTCCTCATGCCCCATGTTCAGAAGTATATTCCCTTCAGGGGCCATCAAGTTCTCGATTCGGGAGATTGTTTGAAGGTAGGTCATCGCTTGGATTTTTTCATCGGAGAGGTAATGATTAGCTTTAGCCCGCTATACGGTTTCGAATATACACTAGTTTCACTCCCCAGGGAACGAATACACAGGATTGGCGATGACGAAAGGATTTTCGAAAATCAACAAATCCCATGCGCTGGCGATCCTCTCTTTGTGCGATGGAGACGAGATTTGGTCGTGTGACTACTGCCGCCTGCAACGTATTCCCGACGATTGGATCTCTCAATTGCGTGACGTCTTCGAGAGCGATTTTTCTGACCCCGGAAGTACGATCTACGAAGATGGGAAACGATTGACGCAATATGAAGGGGTCCGTACCGTGGATATCGCAG
>JBJTAQ010000439.1:0-4965 GCA_046090945.1 Pirellula sp. | reverse complement strand
CCTAAGGGGCATTTCGCACAGCTTTTCGAAATCTTGCCTGCTTTGAATTATTTTCTTGGATTCCAGGTCAGCCTTGGAAAGTCCAGGGAAAGCCTATCGGCGGTTGACAGTTAGGCAACTTGTCGCCAACCTACTATTTTCCGGGTTGTAACCTTTACTCTGATCCATCGACCTAGCCCCAGTTTTTCTCCCATCTTCGGACTCAGTCTTCATGATTCAGACTCTTGATCAACGAGAAACCACTTCGATTTCATCGGATATTGCGGTCCTGGACGACTGGTTTGAAGCCGCTTTGCAGAGTTCCTCAGACGCTCGGTTGCCTTCGGCTCCTCCGATCCGAAGTTCATGGGGTGACGAAGACGATGAGCCCGACGAGGATGATCTTCCCGATGAAGAGGCACCCGAGCGGGAAGACGACGAGCCAGATCCCTTCGATGATTTCGATGAAGAGGACTTCGACGACGACTTCGATGATGACTTCGAGGAAGAACTCGATGACGAATACCAGATCGAGCCTGCCGACGACGGAATGCTTGAAGGACATCCAGATGCCGAAGACATCGATGAAGAGTTGGACGAGGATGGCAATCCAATCGAGTTTCCTGACGATGAGTGATCGATGTTTCGACAAGTAAAGACCGACGTTAAGTTTCCCAAGCAAGAAGAAACGATTCTCAAGTTCTGGAAAGACAACGACATCTACAAAAAGTCGTTGCTGCTAAGGCAAGGGGCCAAGCCTTTTGTATTCTTCGAGGGTCCACCGACGGCAAACGGCCTTCCTCACCCAGGTCACTGCCTAACGCGAGCCATCAAAGATCTGTTTCCTCGCTATCGCACCATGCGAGGCTATTGGTGCAATCGCAAGGCTGGTTGGGATACACACGGACTACCTGTTGAGGTCGAAGTCTGCAAAGAACTAGGTATTCACTCCAAAGAAGAAATTGAGTCCTACGGTGTCGAACCGTTCATTGCCAAATGTCAGCAGAGTGTCTGGCGTTACATGCAGGAATGGGAACGGGTCACCGAACGCCTAGGCTTTTGGATCGATCTTTCCGAAGCCTACGTAACCTACCACCAAAGCTATGTGGAAAGCGTATGGTGGTCGCTGAAAAACCTCTTTGACCGAGGATTACTCTACCGTGGGCATAAGATCGTTTGGTGGTGGGCCCAAGGTGGTACGGCGCTCAGTAGCGGTGAAGTCGGACAAGGCTATCGCGAAGTTGCCGATCCGAGCGTCTATGTTCGATTTCCACTGGTCGATCAGCCTAATACGTCGTTGGTTGTCTGGACCACCACACCATGGACCCTTCCATCAAATCAGTTTGCCGCCGTGCACGAGGGAATCCAGTATGCCTACTGCACCGATCCGGAGTCTAAAGACACACTCATCGTTGCTGCTGATCTCGTTGAGAGTCTGGGCGAGAAGATCAAACGTGACTTGACCGTCGTAAAAACGGTCTCAGGAAGTCAGTTGGTAGGTCTGCGGTATCGTCCGCCGTTTGATTACTACTACGCGAAGCTTGGTTCTCAAACTGGGAAACTCCTTGCAGGTGGAGAGTTGCCTACCCAATGGCGAGTCGTTCATGCCGACTTTGTTACGATCGATTCGGGTACCGGCATCGTCCATCTGGCACCCGCCTTTGGAGAAGTTGACTACGAAGTTTTAATTGCGCAGAAGGGCATGTTTGCCCAAGGCCAAGGGCCTGGGATGATTTGTGCCGTTGGACCTGATGGCAAATTCACGTCGGAAGCTCCTGAATACCAGGGCATTTGGGTCAAAGAGGCAGATCGACCGATCAGCCGGTCGCTTCGCGAACGAGGGCTATTGTGGCACCAAGAGCAGTATGTTCACGACTACCCGTTCTGTTGGCGGGCTAGCGAGGATCCCCTGATTCAGTATCCGCGCGAAAGTTGGTTCATCCGTACCACTGCATTCCGCGATGCGATGCTAGAGAACAATTCCAAGATTGGGTGGTTGCCCGAGCATATCGGACCAGGCCGATTCGGCAACTTCCTGGAGTCCAACGTCGATTGGGCTTTGTCTCGCGAACGTTACTGGGGAACTCCTCTGCCGGTTTGGGTTTGCCAAGCGACTGGCAAGATGGAGTCGATCGGTTCCTACGAGGAATTGCTTTCCAAGCCTGGCGTTGAGGGGACTGAGGTATGGACCAATGCCAAGGCAGCTAATCCGGGACTGGCCGAGGATCTCAAGGTCCACAAGCCGTACATCGACGCGGTGACTTATGATTCCCCCTACTCCCCAGGGGCTCGCATGCAAAGAGTTCCCGAGGTAATCGATTGCTGGTACGACAGTGGGGCTATGCCGTTTGCTCAGTGGGGATACCCGCATACAGGCAAGGAGCAATTCGAATCTCAGTTCCCTGCAGACTTTATCAGTGAAGCGATCGACCAGACTCGTGGTTGGTTTTACTCGCAGTTGGCGATTAGCACGATGCTCTTTGGTCGACAACCGGGCCAAACATCCATAGGCCAAATGACAGGATACCCTCATCCCTTCAAGAACTGTATCGTTTTGGGGTTGATGCTAGCCGAGTGGTACGAAAGCAAGGATGGCAAGCAGCGGTTTTTGACCGAGGAAGATGCTCGCGGCGCCCTCGGATCGGACTTTGTTCAGAAGACCGGGAAGATGAGCAAACAGTTGCGGAACTACCGCAGCCCCCAAGAGATCTTCGATCGCTACGGAGCCGACGCATTGCGGTGGTATCTGTTTGCCAATCAAGCTCCTTGGAATTCGATCCTTTATTCAGAGCGAGCCATTCGCGACAGCATTCCTGAGTTCATGCTGCGACTCTGGAACGTCTTCAGCTTCTTCACCATCTATGCGGAGATCGACGGATTTGCCGGGCCTTCGGAAATCTCCGGCACATTTGATCAACTCGAAGCTCACGAGTTGTCCAAGGCCAAGACGTACCGTCTAGCATCGGACCGCAGCGAGCTCGATCGCTGGATTCTCAGCGAACTTGGAACCACCTGCCGTCAGGTGGTCGAGAGAATGGATCGGTACGATAGTTACGGGGCTTGTGAGTCGCTGAATGCGTTTGTCGATGCGCTGAGCAACTGGTACGTACGCCGCTCTCGGGCTCGCTATTGGTCCTCGGACAAACAGGACCTCGACAAGCTCGATGCGTATTGGACCCTCTACGAATGCTTGGTCGTGACGACCAAGCTCATCGCTCCATTTACTCCATTTTTAGCCGAGGCACTCTGGGGGCACTTGTCCAACGGCCTGTCGGGTGTTCGTCAAAGTGTTCATCTTTGCGACTTTCCGACAGGAGATTTCGCCATGAGCGATACTCTCCTCAACGAACGCATGGGGCTTCTGCGACAAATCGCATCGCTAGGGCGTTCGGCACGAATGGATTCAAAGCTCAAGGTTCGTCAGCCGCTTTCACGCGTTGAGGTAACCTTGGCAAGCGACGCGCACATCGACTGGCTTCGCAGTCACGACGAAATCGTCCGCGAGGAACTCAACGTCAAAGAGATCCGATACACCAGCGGCTCAAGCCCCTTTGTGACGTATTCGGTACAGCCTAATTTTCGCAAGTTGGGACCTCGAGTCGGTCCGCTTTTGCCCAAGCTCAAATCGACCTTGGGTGCTGCTAGCGGTGCGGAGTTGATGGATCAGATCAGCAGGACTGGCAAAATTGTGCTGGTGATTGATGGCAAGGAGTTGGAACTCGATGGCGAGGACATTCAAGTTCGTCTCAGCGCCAAAGAGGGCTGGGCGGCCGCTCAAGGGAAAGCTTGTGTCGTCGCACTCAATACGGAACTTACCCCCGAGCTTATCAGGGATGGGATTGCCAAGGATGCGATTCGGTTGATACAGGATCTGCGAAAAAATCGTCAGTGCAACTTTACCGATCGCATCGGAGTTACATTGACTACCGTCAGCAATGATTTAGCTGAGGCGCTCAAGCCCAACATCGATTTGATTGCGGGTGAGACGCTTGCGAAATGGATTTCGGTTGTCGTGATCACGCAGGAGCCTGCTGAAGTCGGCGGTACTGGGTGTGAACTGGTGGAACTCGGAGACGAACAAGTTGCGATGTCTCTAGAGGTGGTCTCGAATGATTGACCTGCCGACTCCCAAGACGAGTTGGATGGTGGGGGATTGATCATGCCCAGCGTTGTCGCGTTTTTTGCCCATCCCGATGACATCGAGTTTGTAGCAGCTGGGACTTTAGCACTGCTTCGAGAGCGAGGTTGGGAGATTCATTTGATGAATCTCGCTAACGGTTGTTGCGGTTCGACGACGACTTCTCGAGACCAGACCGCCCGTGTCCGCTTGCAAGAGGCCAAGCAAGCGGCGAAGCATTTGCAGGCCACCCATTACGATCCTATCTTCAACGATCTAGAGATAGAGTACACGCAAGGGGCGATAAAACACTTGCTCGGTATCATCCGACGAGCCAGACCCTCAATCATCTTGACCCATGCCCCAGTGGATTACATGGAAGATCACATGCAAACCTGCCGGTTGGCAGTCACCGCTGCGTTTTCCAAGGGGGTGCCGAACTACCCCGAACCGAGCGATCCGAGTTATACCGAGGCCTATTATTCAGACGTGTCGATCTATCATGCTCAGCCCCACGGAAACCGCACCCCCCTTGGAAATCTTGTCCGGCCAAAGCTAGGGGTGTTCGTCGATAGTGTGATGGAGACCAAGCGAGCGATGTTGGCCGAACATCAATCCCAGCAACAGTGGCTCAAGGAGAGTCAGGGGATGAATTCGTACATCCAGACCATGTACGAGCTAGGAGGTGAGGTGGCAAGTATGTTTCGCTCGAGGGTGAGCAAGGACCGGCTCGGCAGGTATGCCGAAGGCTGGACGCGGCATTTGCATCTAGGCTACAGCGCAAAGCCGATCGATCCGCTCCAGGAAGCACTGGGCAAGTTGGCAGTAGAGTTATGACAGATCGGACTGATCGGTCGGATCGGACGGAT
>JBJTAQ010000438.1:0-2165 GCA_046090945.1 Pirellula sp. | reverse complement strand
ATGGTGGCGACGATGACGACCCCACAGAGCATCTTCAGTGGTCCAAGAAGCTTGAAGCACTGGGGCGCAACCCAGGTCTGCCTTGGCAGGCGCAGAATCCAGCTATCTCGATCGATCCGCAGCGGGATTATATCAGCGATCGTGGTGACGAGGTTTGGGCGATCCTCAAAGCCAATGCGATCGAGCATGTTATCATGATAGGAGTGCACACCAACATGTGCGTGTTGGGGCGTCCGTTTGGTCTAAGGCAGCTTGTCAGCAATGAGATGGACGTCGTCTTGGTTCGAGATCTAACCGACTGCATGTACAACCCAAAGTCTTGGCCTTTTGTCGACCACTTTACCGGCAACGACTTGATGATTGGCTATATCGAGCAGTTTGTTTGTCCGACGATAACGAGCGATCAGATTGTCGGAGGAGGTCCGGTTGTTTTTTTGGCGGATCGCAGGACTAAAAGAGACGTGACCAGCAGTGGTATTCTGTTTCCGGATGTTGGCCCTACCGATTGGAAATTGACCACTTGGGTGGAGGTACAAGAGCGCCTAGTTTCGCATACGGCCGATGGATTGTTGTTGCGTTGTTCGCTGCGTATACCGCAAGCGGCCTTTGAGGGACCTGTGACGATCAGCAATCCTTGGATCAAGCATGCTTGGCTTAATGGAAAGCCTTTAGAATTCAAAAAGGGTTCAAGTTCACTGTCTGAATTCCAAATTGTCTCATCGCAGACATTCGGAAACGACGATGCGAATCTTTTGGTCCTGCAAATCGATGCTAGTCAGGCTTCTCAGAGGCCCGATTTGACTCAAAGCACGTCGCCGCCGACGGTATCGAGCAGTATCGGTGCGGTAACACTGTCTGAGGGTTGGCAGGTTAAATCCAAGTGGGAGCAGGGTGATACGAATTTGCCCCTTCCGGCCAAGTTTGCGCTGCCGCCGGCGGTTTACTATGCGGTACCGGGTCGCTAGTGGTTGCCAAATGACCGAAAGATCGGTCCAATGAATCGAGCAATTGCGCGGCAGATATTTGAGTACCGAACATTCCTAAGCATACGGCACGAGCGACGATGGCCAAATCGAAATCAGGTGACGAGGAACCAGTTGAAGTGAGCTTCGAGGGTGCGATGGCATCTCTCGAGCAGATTGTTCGGCGGCTTGAAAGCGGCACATTGCCCTTGGAGCAGATGCTTGCCGAGTACGCCAAAGCGGTCGAGTACGTTCAGTTGTGTCATCGGCAGCTCGAAGGTGCTCGGCGTCGGATTGTCCAGCTTCAGAGTGTTGGGTCCGACGGCAAGGCGACGACCAAGGATTGGGATGATACAGCGCCGTTGGTCAGCGAGAGTCGCGAGGCACCGACGCGGCGCAAGAGCACTTGAGGGTCCTCCTGTAAGGCGTCTTATTCAGGCGGGTAGGCAAGCCGAGGTTTGTTCATGTAGGTGCGGGTGACATAGTCGGTTGATTGATACGAAGCGTGGCAATCGATGCAGGATTCGATGCGTCCGGAGGCGATCTCGCGTTGGGTTCTTCCATCGATGACGGAGTATTTCCAGTCGCCGTGTTGTGGGTCGTAGCCGGCGGGCATTTTTTGCATCACGGTCAATAGCTCCGCTTTGGTCGATTTTCTGGTGGCCAGTTTGGATTTGATCAGCCAAGATCCTTCTGGATACTCTCCTTTTCCCGCTTGCATGGTTCGGAGGGCTATTTCGTTGACATACACATGGCAAAAAGCTTTTTCCGGGTAGAGAGGTTCGTGGGGATTGTCTCGAAGATCTGTCGGAGGTCGGCATAGCGTGCTCGTCGTATCGAGCATCTCGAATGGTTCCTTGGTGACTTGGATGTACTGTTTCAAGTCGCTTGAATCCAAACGGGGTTTTTGAGGGCTTTGGGCGTTTAGCCAATGAGCGAGCCCAAGGGTTGATAAACTGATTGTCAGTAAAGCTCTATGCGAGAATTTGGTTTTCATGATACGTACATTGGGTAACGACTTGGTTCCTTAGGTTGAAAGTCTTCCACTTTCGATCGAACTTGGGTTGCGATTTTTTTCAAAGGCGTAGATTTTTCGAAGTTGCTCGACCGACAGTTTAAGTTCCTCTCGGGCTGAACCTACCGTTTGCGAGGTTAGTTCCTCGATAGGTATTTGGGAGATATCCGGCACTCCCATGTTTTTTC
>JBJTAQ010000437.1:0-1136 GCA_046090945.1 Pirellula sp. | reverse complement strand
CCGATCTTGTCCCCTCGCATGATCGTCAAGTCGACTGCAGGCACGATGGTGCGCGAGTCGTAACCAAACGAAGCTTCCTGCAGATCGCAAACGAGCATCCCGCTTCGCTCTCCGGCATCGATAGCAAGACGCATCGAGCCTGTCTTGCGAGGCCTGGCAGCCCGCTCATTTCGCATCGCCTCAAGCCTGCGAACGCGCCCCTCATTGCGAGTCCGCCTAGCTTTGATCCCTGTGCGTATCCACACCTCTTCAATCGCAAGCTTCTTGTCAAACAACGCATCTTGCTTCTCCTGCGCTAAGAGGGCTTGCTCCTTGCGTTTGAGAAACGTCTGGTAATCACACTCCCAATCGAACAGCTTTCCACGATCGATTTCCAAGATGCGAGTAGCGATCTTGGTCAAGAACGCCCGATCGTGCGTCACAAAGATCAATGTATTAGGGAATCCTGCTAGAAAGTTCTCGAGCCAGAGGATCGAGTCGATATCCAGATGATTGGTCGGCTCGTCCAGTAGCAATACCTCTGGAGCTCCCGCAATCGCCTTGCCAAGCAGCGTGCGTCGCTTCAATCCTACCGACAGACTTTCAAAGTCGGCTTCGGGGTTCAACTGTAGTTGCGCGAGGACTCGTTCGAGGGCTTGATCCTTACGCCAATGATTCTCCTCCAATTCGTACTCGGCAGGTAACCCCTTCGAGATCACTTGCAAAACACTCCCGGAAGTATCTGGCGGTACATCCTGGGGAACCCAAGCCAACTTCAGTCCAGGCTCGATCTCAATGCGACCGGACTCGGGCCGTTCAAGCCCCAGGAGCATCCGCATGAGGGTTGTCTTGCCAGAACCATTCCGCCCCAGCAGTCCGATTTTATCCCCTGGCTCAATGCGAGCTTGGACCTGATCGAGCAACAGCGGTCCACGGAACCCTACCGATACGTTTTCCAATGAGATTTGAGACATGCTTCTACTTTACGCGACAATCTTGGCTTGAGCTTGCCCCTACTTCGTTTCAACGAGCAAAGAACTGTGATCATGGACTATTTTCCAGGTTCCATCGATCCTCTTCCAGACTAAAGAAAAGTTGCCCTGTGCAGGCTTGTCTCGGTCTAGTTTCCAAACCCCGAGGGTCAACGCAGCATGCAT
>JBJTAQ010000436.1:0-2744 GCA_046090945.1 Pirellula sp. | reverse complement strand
CCCAAGTTCGCTCGTTACGTAATATCGCCCCTTCTTATCAACCGCCATGCCATCCCCTTTGGAGGCGGCAACATAAGGTGGCGGCTGGTTGAATTTGAAATCGCCTTTGGAATCGATCGGCAGTCGCATCGGCATAACCGGCATCATCGCATCCAAATCGCCAGATTCGCTGACGCGAAACATCCAGGTCGAATCGCCACCGTAATCGGAGACTGCAAGCGTTCCTCCGTCATTCGAAAGGGCGATCCCGTTCGGTTTGCCTACCTGGCTAGCGACCGCAGTGGTCGTACCCGTGGCCGGATCGACGCGGACGACTTGCCCTGCCCCAGTATCCGTAAAGAGAACATGCCCCTGGCTAGTAACCGTTAAATCGTTCGGCTTGACGTTCTCGGCGATGGATTTAACTTCCTTGGTCTCCAGATCGATCGAGATGATTCGATTTTTGGAACCTTGGCAAGCGATCAGTCGTTTGCCGTCTGGGGAGAACTCAAGTCCGCTGACCGATTCTTTGCAGAGCTCAGTTTTTGCCCCGTCAACGACGGAGATCTTGTAGACAGCCGGCGCTTTCATGTCGCAGAAATAAATGTTTCCTTGTGCATCGCTGCACAAGGCATCGGCAAATCCAAGTTGATCGGCGAGGACCTTCCAGCCCTTGTCTGGAATCAGCAGGTTCAGGAGGGTCAAGTCACCTCCTAGGTCTCCTCGCGTATCGAAAACCGGAGTGTGCTGATCTTTGCGCCACAGCCATTTCATCGCATCGGGAAAGAGCGAACTGCCGTACTCGTCATTATGCGCATAGCCTTCGGTCCAATCAAAACGCAGGTCGTATCCCATGTAGTTCAGGGCCGAAGCCATGAGTTGGTTGGACCAAGGCCAGGAGCCGAACGGGTTATCGATGTCCCCACTTGTATCGGACATATAAACCCGGATCGGCTTGGGCTCGGTCTTACGCACCCACGATGGGTAAACGTTCCCGCCTCGCAAGTTTGTAAAACTGCCGACGGTCGAGTAGACCTTGCGGAACGAATCGGGTCGTTCCCAGGCGACGGTAAAGGCGCAGATGGCACCCGAACTCGATCCGGCAATAGCTCGCATCTCCGGATCGTCAGAAACTCGATAGCGTTTCTTAACCTCCGGGATGATCTCCTCGTGGAGGAATCGAGCATAGCGATCACCGAGGCTATCGTACTCGTAACTTCGATTCGAAAAGCGATTGTTGTTCAGTTCTTGGGATCGATCATGTCCCGGGTTCAGGAAAACCGCGATCGTCGGCGGCATGTCACCTCGTGCGATTAGATTGTCGAAGACCACCGGCACGCGCCAGCGGCCATTGACGTTTTGCATCCGTTCGCCATCCTGGAAAACCATCAGGGCGGCCGGTTCGGTCTCTTTGTATTGAGCAGGAACATAGACCCACCAATCCCTAGTTGTGTTTGGGAAAATGGTTGATTCCCAAGCCTGCATCTTTTCAACTTTCCCATGAGGTACATCCTCGCGGGGCACGGCATCGGGATGAGGTTCCCATTTAGGTTTGGTTTCGACGATGGGAATGTGGGTTGATTCGGACTCTTTGGCCCAAAGCCATCGCAGCGCATTGGGAAGATCCTCGCCGCCAAATTTACCGCTATGCCCACCCTCGGTCATCACCAGCTTGTAGTTGTATCCGGCGAACTGCAGCGCGGCGGCCATGTCTTGGTTACCAAGAGGCCAGTTGCCATGCAGGTTGTTCAAGTCCTCTTTCCCTTCTTGAAGGTAAACCTTGATCGATTTTGGCGACTGCTTGGTCGTGCGGATCAAACCTGGATAAGCCCAACCGCCGCGAATGTTGGTGAAGCTCCCGATGTGACTGAGGACTTTACCGAACTGGTCGGGGCGTTCCCAAGCGACCGTAAAGGCGCAGATACCACTCGATGATATTCCGCAAACGGCGCGATCCGCAGGATCCGCCGAAATGTTCAAGTCTTTGAGAACCACCGGCAGGAATTCGTCGATGAGAAACTTGGAATAACGATCTCCAAGAGAGTCGTATTCGAAAGAGCGATTGCTGCGATCGGCGCTTCCCGGCTTGGAGGCAGGAATATTTCCAGGGTTGACAAAGACCGCAACCGTCACCGGCATTTGCTTCTGATGGATTAGATTGTCCAGAACGATCGGGGCACGAAACGCGCCGTTGGGTTGCGAGTAACCAGACCCGTCCATGAAGACCATCAAACTTGCAGGTTGCTCGGGATTGTATTGCGATGGAACATACAGGCTGTAGGCCCGTTTCGTCCCAGGATAGATCTTGCTGTCGCTAAACTCCCCTTGTGTAATTTTCCCGACCGGAGTACCTGGTTGCTGAATTCGATCTTGGTTTTCTTGAGCAACACTGACCGTACTCAAGATTAAAATTGGGATGAGCCAAAGGTGCACAGGGAGGAATCGCATAGCAGCAGTCTGATAAAAGAGCGGATACAGAACAAATCAGGATGCCTAGTATACCTGATTTGATCTGCTGCTTTCTGCTTGCTAGCTCCGACGGCTAAGAAAAACCGCGGCAGAGATTTCGGATCAGTTGACCGATCGGGTGCGACGGCAGGCAACGGGTCGATTGGATATCCTCGGGACCGTGTGGCCAGTCCGCACATCGATCGACATAGCCCTGCACCCACTTGTCCGAATAAGGGTACAAGGACAATCGCTCTCGCCACAATCGGGGCACGCTATCGACCGATGCATGGATCGTCGATAGCGAACCATAAATC
>JBJTAQ010000435.1:0-1292 GCA_046090945.1 Pirellula sp. | reverse complement strand
CGAGCGGCAACCCGGATTTGGCTCTCATGGTTGGAGTCGACACCCAGGTCTTCCACGGTTTCGTACGCTGCGGTGCAGTGGGTGCCATCACCGGTGTCGGCAACGCATTGCCACGTCAAGTTTTGCGATTAATTCAACTTTGCGAAACGGCGGCATCTGGCTGTGTCGACTCCCGACGGCTCGCGTTCGAGCTCGACTCGGCCCTCGGCGTGCTTTCGAAATACGACGAAGGTCCAGACTTGGTTCTTTACTACAAGCATCTGATGGTGCTCGAAGGCAACCCCGAGTACAGCAATCACTTCAATGCTTCGGATGCCTTAAGCTCCAGTCAAAAGGACTTTCTGGAATCCCAGTGGAATCAATTCAAGGCTTGGTGGTCGAAGTGGCCGGGAGCCAAATAGTTCTCATCGAGCCAAACCGATTCGAAGATGCACAGACCTTTCGAGCCTTGTCTCTGTGTTCCTAGTTGTCTTGAATCCTAGTTGTCTTGCTCCGGCTTAAGATTTGCGATCCAATCGCGAATCAATGCGTTGGCGGGATGGAAGATTCGGTTTCTGGCAAGATTCGGCATCCTGGCTCCGACATCTTCGGATTCCAAACGATATAGCAGAATCGATTCGTCGGGCTTTCCAGGAACGATATCGTACTTGCGGCCCCCGGACCCCTTGCCTGCTGCGACTGGTGATTTCATCACCCCGAGTTTCGCAAGATCGTGTTGCTCCAACCGAAGATCGAGTCCTGAGGTTCTTGCCGTCCCTGATGGATTGTGGCAGTGCGCACAATTCACATCCAGCCAGACCCTCGCGCGCTGTGCAACAGTGCCGCTATTGGGATCCTCGAAACTCGCAAATTTTGGCTGGTTGGTCTCTGCAGGCAGATTCTCAAGAATGCCAGCCGCGGACCAGGCAGCTAGCTGAGATGCGTCATCGATTGGACTATTCCTTCGGTTCAGATTCCCTGCGACGGGACCGAGAGGCTCGTACCGATCGTTCTGACTGTGGCAGGTGAGGCATTGATTCGCATTGGGAACCTCGTAGCGATTCGTTTGCCTCTCTCCTTGTGCATCGGTCCAACTCGCTGCGATCCGACCGCCCCCGAGCCTGAGCTCTGCATCGCTTTGCTCCTCGTCCCAGACATACGAATAACCGTACCAACCCGATTCCGTGCGAAATTCGATTCGAGTTTCGAGAAACCTTTCCCCCGGCGTCGAATCCTCGATCGCATCTGGATAGCAAAAGGTTTTGGCGATCACAGTTCCTACTGGAAACTCCAATGCGCCGTGCTCCTGCCAT
>JBJTAQ010000434.1:0-5927 GCA_046090945.1 Pirellula sp. | reverse complement strand
CTTCTCCACCTTCGGTACGTCCCTCAGGGCGACCCTCGGGGCGGCGGTTCCCGGGTCGCATCTCTTCGAGCCTACGCATGGCTTGCTCCAATTCCGATTTATCGATTGCACCATCTCCATTGGTATCCATATTGGAGAGTCTCTCGCGCATTTGAGGCGGAATCTCATCGCCGGAGAGTTTACCATCTTTGTCTTGATCGCGGTTCTCAAACATGCGAGCCATGATCTCGGGTCCAGGAGCACCAGGAGCACCAGGTCGGCCCGGACCGTTCGGTCCGTTCGGTCCAGCGAACATGGGCATCTGGCCTGGGTCTGGTCGCATCTCTTCGGCGCTGACGAGGCCGTCTCCATTTTTATCGAGTTTGAGAATCGACTTCGAGGCGTTTTCGATTTCCGACGCGCTGAGCTGGCCGTCTTCGTCGGCATCCAGGGCTTTGAACAGGGGGATATTGCGGAGCATCATCGCCATACCGCGAGCGGCGAGCTCAGGATTCGCTGGGCCAGCGCCGGGTCTAGCTTCGCCGGGTCTAGCTTCGCCGGGTCGGCGTCCATCGGGTCGCTGGCCTGGCCTTCGAGGCGCCTGGGAAATAGGTGCATCGTTCGGCTTTGGATCTTGTGCGTCGCTGGCTACAGGACAGGCACCCACGGCGACGATGCTTGCCAAAATGGCGTTTGCGAACCATGTTCGTTTCATGACTTAAGGCCTTTTTTTTTGAAACTGGGGGGCAGTTGGGGTGGGGATACCACCTCGGACCGATCGTTGGTCCTCTGGAATAGGGTACCGACACGATTGGCTCGGGATCCACTTGCAATCGGGAGATTTTTACGAATTCTATTCCCTAGGGAGCTAAATCGTTGGATAATCCTAGCATGACGGACACACCAGCTCCCATGGAATTCAACGATAGGCTCGGCCAGAGCGATCCTCAGGGGCCACCTGGCGACTTGGATTACCAAGAAGGCTTACCGATACGAAACCTTCAGCAACTGATGGTGTTCTTTGAGTCTGTACGTGGTCGGTTGGAGAAGATCGTTCGGTTTCGCTTAGACCCCGCATTCCAGGCTCGGATCGAGCCGGCCGATGTGCTACAAGAGGCTTATTTGACGATTGCCAAGCGGCATCAGGAGTTGGTCGAATCTCCCGATATCCATCCCATGGTGTGGCTTCGGCAGCGCGTTTTGCAAACACTTTGGGACATGCAGCGATCCCATGGACGAGACAAACGAGGTGTTCATCGCGAGCAACAGATGCCCCTTGCAGGTTCCAATACCACGAGCATTACGATGGCTAGATGGCTGGTCGACGATATCACGTCGCCGAGTCAACGGCTCATGAAGGATGAGGAGCAGGATCGCTTGCAAGCAGCTTTGGAATCGATGAATCCGATCGATCGAGAGATCCTCGCCATGCGTCACTTTGAATATCTGAATAATCTGCAAACAGCCCAAGCCTTAGGGATCTCACCGACGGCAGCAAGCAACCGTTACGTCAGAGCAGCGGTCCGACTTGCCGAAATTATGCAACGCAACGAGCAGGGTTCTGGAACGATTCCGTCTGGAGAGTCGGACTGATGGATCGACATCCCTTTGAAGAACTCGCCGACGAATTTGTCAACAAGCTTCGTGCGGGGCAATCGCCGAGCATCGAACAGTACGCTCAGGCTTATCCTCAACACGCAGATACGATTCGATCGGTCTTCCCATCGCTTGTGATTGTCGAGAGGGTCAGCGCCAGGGATGCGACCGAATCTTTCTCATCGACATTGCCTTTGCCTGCCACGCCGACTAACACCGAAGCGCATCGCAACTTCGATGACTTTCAGATCGTCCGATGCATCGGGCATGGAGGCATGGGGTTGGTCTACGAGGCGATCCAAGGTTCACTGCTGCGGAAGGTGGCTTTGAAGGTCATCCACCCGCAGGCCTCAGCGAGCCTCAAGAGCAGGAGTCGTTTTCGTCGCGAAGCCGAAGCGGCCGCAGGGCTTCACCATACCAACATCGTTCCGGTGTACGGATCGGGTGAAGATCACGGCTTGCTCTATTACGCGATGCAATTGATCCATGGATCGACACTGGCTCAGATCATCGAATCGCTTCGAATTAGGTTGGGTATAACCGATTGCAAGGAGACCTCGATCAGCGAACAAACGGTCGAAGCGGTCGATCGATTGTTGCTTCAGAAGTCTTCGGAGTCACCGCTCGAGCGCCAGAGTACGAACAGCTATGCTGCCACCCAGACCCAGCAGGATCCAACCAAATCCTTGATCGATACGACGCGGGAGTTCACCCTCGCGACTCAAACCGAAACGACACAAGCAAATCGGCTCTCTGATCCGAGCGCTCGGGGCCGGATCGAGCCCAACACCTCTTCCGCTACCTATCACCTTTCGCTTCCCAAACACTACTACCGCAATGTATGTCGACTGATGACCAAAGTCGCTAACGCATTGGATTACGCGCATCAATCGGGAGTCTTGCACCGAGATATCAAACCGAGCAATCTGCTGCTGGACCACAGCGGAACTATTTGGGTAGCTGATTTCGGATTGGCAAGACGCGAGGAGCTCGATGGTCAGACGCAGACCGGCGAATTATTGGGAACGCTGCGTTACATGGCACCCGAACAATTCAACGGGCAATCCGATCCTCGCAGCGATATCTACAGCCTGGGTTTAACTCTGTTTGAACTGCTGACGCTGCGACCTGCATTCGAGTCACCTAAACGTCGATTGCTCGACCCAACGAACTACTCACGTGTGGAATTCAACGCTCAGGACAAGCGTTCCATTCCGAGCGATTTGCAAACGATTGTGCTGAAAGCTTCCGCGTTGGAGCCAAAAGACCGCTACGCCAGGGCCAAGGATTTGCAAGAGGATCTTGAGCGTTTTTTAGAGGACCGCCCGATCTTGGCTCGCAGAGAGTCGTTTATCGAGTCCTCCATCCGTTGGGCACGCCGCAACCCGGCCATCGCTACACTAGCAGCAACTCTCTTCGGGTTGCTCTTGACTCTTGCAACGATGCTGGCCCTGTGGAACCAGCAACAGAGCCTGACGCTCGGAGAACTGAAACTCGCCTATGCGGCTTCTGCGAAAAGCTTGACCGAGCAAACCCGAGCGTTCGAGCGGGCAGAGACCGAAAGGCTTCGGGCCAAGCAGAATATGGAAATGGCCATCGAGGCTTTTGCTACGATCGCTGAGAACATCACTTCCAGAGGAAGATCTTTAGAGCTTCAGGAAATCGATGATGAAAACCTCGACTCAATCGGATTTGCCGATGTGGTGCTAACCCAAGCCGATGCGAAACTCCTGAAATCCCTGCAGGAATTCTTTGAACGTTTTGCTTTGGAGAACGCAGCAGACCTCCGGCTCGATGTGGCTATCGCTCGCCGAAGAGTCGGAGAAATCGAGCAAAAGATAGGGAAGAGTGATCTTGCGATCGACTCGCTTCAAAAAGCGATCGAGGAATTCGTATCGATTCGATCCAAAGAGGACCAGAACACTCCGCTCGATAAAGTCCTCAAGGAAGAACTCCTTGCACGCAAGGAACTCATCGGGCTCTACGCGCGCCGCGATCAAATGCTCAAAGCCCTGGATCAGCTTGACTCGCTTCGCAAAACTCTCGACAAATACCCCGATTACGCTCGGTCGACCCAAGGTCGCTTTGCTCTGGCCTCGGCACTGAGCAGCCTGGGTAGCGGTGGAACTCGACTGGCTCTAGAAAGAAGCCTTGGCGATCGCCGCCGTCGATCTTTCGCGCCGATGCCGAATCGTCCACTCTCTCCTGGGATCGAGATCCCCTTGCCGATGGCCCAGAGACTTCAGCGGGATCTGGGTTTTAACGCCGAAGCGATCTCGATCCTTGAGAGCCTCTGCGAGCAGGAACCGTCGGCGGATTCATTCCGGTTGGAATTGGCCCGAAACTACCGAGACCGCATGCGACTCTACCGACTCCTTGCCAACCCAATTGGTTTTGAAGATTCTCTAAAAAAAGCGACATTGATTTTCCAACAACTCCTCGATCAGAATCCGGAATCAGCAGTCCTGAAATACGAACTTGCGAACCTTTACACGGGAAGTTTAGTCCAACTGAACGTCGATACCAAACGACTCGAAGAAGCTACAAGACTGATCCAGGAAGTTCTCAGCGAACACCCCGCTGTTCCTGAATACCAAACCTTGTACGCTTCGCTTTTGGCCCGAAACGCTTGGATGATTCCCCTCGGCTCGGAGTCTTCGACCGAACGGCAATTCGAGCGAGTCGAAAACGGAATCGCCAAACTCCAACAAGCCATCGCGATCCACCAAGGGCTCGTCGACCGGTTTCCAGAAATCCAGTTGTATGCGATCAATTTGTTGCAGGCAAAAGTCCAACTCGTCGAATTCACTTTCCAGTTTCGTCGACCGGAAAAAGCCAGACAAGCCTTGGCTGACGCGATGGCACTCGGGGAAAGACTGCTCGAGTCGGGTGAGGCTCGCCAACCTGCCGTACGCGTTCTCCTGGATCGACTCCGCGAGCGAAAGACAGCACTCGAAAACCGCCCCGATCCCGATAAACCTTAGAAGTTTCAAATGATGCCATTGAATTCAACCCTCCGATCAAGCGTTTTGCACCGACTGCTCTTGGGTTTTTTCTGTGCGATGATGGCGATTGCTTCGACGGGGAGTGCCAGAGAGCCGAACATCGTTTTTATTTTGGCAGATGATTTGGGGTGGGGAGAATTGGGCTCCTACGGGCAGACCAAGTTGCAGACGCCCAATCTAGATCGCCTGGCCAGCCAAGGTACCCGTTTTACTCAGCACTACAGTGGAGCTCCCGTGTGCGCTCCTTCGCGATGTGTTCTGATGACGGGCAAGCACTTGGGCCACGCCGAGATTCGAGGCAACAAGCAAGCTAAAATTCACTTCCCGGAGTTCAGCGAAGGTCAACATCCGATACGCGACGAGGCGGTCACGATTGCAGAGGTCCTCAAGCAAGCCGGCTATGCTACGGGGGCTTTTGGAAAATGGGGGCTAGGGCCGGTCGGCAGCACCGGAGATCCAATCCGCCAAGGTTTTGATCGATTCTTTGGCTACAACTGCCAAGCCGTTGCGCACAGCTACTACCCTGAGTTTCTTTGGGATAACGCCAATCGCGTGCGACTCAACGATCGAGCTATTCCCGGCCATCGTAAACCTGCCGATGGGCCCATCGATGCCAACGAATGGGTCGGCCAGCACTATGCGCCCTATCGGATGATCGAACAAGCCCTGGCCTTCATCGAGGCCAATGCCCACCGACCTTTCTTTTTGTATCTGCCGTGCATCGAGCCGCACGTGGCGATGCATCCCCCTTTAGAAACACTCGAACGATTCCCAAGCCAGTGGGATACCCAAGAGTACCGGGGTGGAAATGGATATCTACCGCACCCACGCCCCAGGGCTGCTTATGCCGCGATGATCTACGACCTGGATCGCCATGTGGGCAAGGTACTCGATGCGCTCGACAAGCATGGACTGAGCGATCAAACGCTTGTGGTTTTCTCAAGCGACAACGGGGCAACTCATGCCAGTAACAACGAACCTGACTTTCACGTCGGTGGTGCGGATCCCAAATTCTTCTCGAGCACCGCGAACCTTCGAGGTTACAAAGGAAGCGTCTACGAAGGGGGGATCCGAGTGCCCATGATCGCTCGTTACCCTGGGGTTGTACCTGCTGGGAAAGTGCAAAGTACTCCATCGTATTTTGCCGACTGGTTTCCGACTCTGTGCGACGCGGCAGGAATCGCTAAGCAGAATCGATCGACACTAGCGAACTGCGATGGAGTAAGCCTCTGGCCAGTTCTTACGGGCACTGCTCAACTTGAAAACCGCCCACCGATGGTATGGGTTTTCCCCGAGTACACAGGCCAAGTCGCCGTGCGTTGGGGGGATTACAAGCTACTTCGCCGG
>JBJTAQ010000433.1:0-16367 GCA_046090945.1 Pirellula sp. | reverse complement strand
GCAGCGAGGGCTGATAGAACAAGCCCGGTTGCAAGACCGGGATCGGGAGACCTTTGGCGTACGTTGGTTTCCTAAAACAATTCGTTTAAAACTGCCGGTTTTTCATTCTCGCCGGTGCGTTTAGTTTGTCCGTTTTTACTATAGAGGAACGTTAGAATGTCCGAGTCAGCAACCGCTTACGCGGAAGAAATTAAGAACCTAGGCGAGAAGATCGTCGGCCTGACGCTCAAGCAAGCCAAGGAACTTAGCGATTATTTGAAGGATGTCCATGGCATCGAAGCTGCTGCTGGTGGCGCGGTGGTCATGGCCGCTCCGGCCGAAGGTGGTGGCGGTGCAGCTGCTGCAGTCGAGAAGACCGAGTTCGATGTGATCTTGACCGCCTTCGGCGACAAGAAGCTCGACGTCGTCAAGATCGTCAAGAACTTGACCGGTGCTTCGTTGATCGACGCCAAGAAGATGGTCGAAGGTGTCCCCGCGAAGATCAAAGAACAGATCTCCAAGGACGATGCCGAGAAGATCAAGAAGGAACTCACCGAAGCCGGTGCGACCGTCGAACTCAAGTAGTTCGTCATTCCTGTTACTGACAGTTCCTCATCGAGAAGATCGTGGTGTTACCCGAGCGTTTCGGTCTGAATCGCTCGGGTCCTCCCGGAATTGCTAGATGCAATTTTTCGCTAAGCAGGAACGAATCCATTACAAGATCCCCTGGCTAGCAGACCTTTGCGGCGTAGCAGAGAGTGCCGACTGAGCCATAACTTAGCAGGATATTCGCATGTCGCGATACACAGGACCCAAAGCGCGCGTCAATCGCCGCTTCGGCGCCCAGCTCTACGAAAGTGCTGGTTGCGTCCGAGCTTTCGAAAAGCGGAAAGAAAATCCGCCTGGGATGCACCCGCGTAGTCGCCGTACCGGCAACTACGGTACTGCCTTGGCAGAGAAACAAAAAATCAAGTACTACTACGGTCTCGGCGAGCGACAACTTCGTCGCTACTTCGATGACGCCGTTCGCAAGAAGGGTAACACCGGACAAACGCTCCTGCTGATGTGCGAACGACGATTGGACAACGTCGTACGCCGCCTAGGATTGGCCAAAACCCGCCCTCAGGCTCGACAGGGGATCGTTCACGGACACTTCAAGGTCAACGGAGTCAAGGTAACGAGTCCCTCGTTCTCCTTGCGACCAGGGGATGTCATCGAGGTTCGCAGCAGTGAAGCTGTCAGAAACCTCTATCGGGGTATCATCGCCAACAGCGCTCCAACTCCTCTGGAGTGGGTCAGTTTGGATACCGAAGGACTCCGAGCAACGATGCTCGGGGCTCCCGGGCCGACGGATATCTCGTTGCCGGTGAATGCCAACATCGTGGTCGAATTCCTGTCGCGGTAATCACCGACTGGGTTTTCTCCCGACTATAATTTAAAAGTGAAGCTGCGGGGCTCGTTCGATTCGTCGAAACGAGCCTCGTTCGTTAAATTCCTTTTCCGAACTCTCTCCTTGTTGATCACAAATGCACGTTCCTATCGTTGTCTTGGGTGGTGGTCCCGGTGGATATGCAGCCGCTTTCTTGGCGGCTGATGAAGGGCACGAAGTGGTCATCGTCGAAAGCGAGCCGAAACTTGGTGGGACCTGTTTGTTGCGAGGCTGCATCCCATCGAAGGCCCTGCTCCACGTTGCAAAGGTGATCGAGGAAGCTCACCAGCTCACGAGTGGCTGGGGAGTCGAGTTCAATTCACCCAAAGTCGATATCAACAAAGTCCGCGCGCGGAAAGAAAAGGTCATCGATACGCTCACCGGCGGATTGGCCCAACTGGCTAAACGTAGAAACGTGAAAGTCATCCGGGCGCGAGGACGTTTTGAAAACTCCACCACATTGATTCTCGAAGGTTCCGATCCGAGTATTCCCGAGGGGGGTAAGTTGACGTTCGACTACTGCGTGCTTGCCACCGGCAGTATTCCCGCGATGCCTCCGAGTTTCCAGATCGGTTCGGACCGAGTGATGGATAGCACCGGTGCTTTGAACCTTGCCGATGTTCCCAAGAAGCTGCTGGTCATCGGCGGCGGATACATCGGTTTGGAGATGGGGACCGTTTACGCGCATTTAGGCTCAGAGGTCAGCGTGGTCGAATGGACCGATACTCTTTTGCCCGGAGCCGATAGAGACTTGGTCGCACCACTTCAGAGGCGGCTCAAGCAGCTCTTCGACAACCGAATCTATTTGAATACCAAGGTTGGTTCGGTTGCCGAGGTCGATCAACAGATCGAGGTGACCTTTGAAGGTCCCGGAAAATTCGGACACGAACGATTCGACCGAGTCCTGGTGAGTGTCGGTCGACGTCCCGCTAGCCATGGCATTGGCTTGGAGAACACCCATGTTCAAGTCAATCAGAGAGGTTTTGCGATTTGTGACAAGCAGCAGCGGACGGCTGATCCTCACATTTTTGCCATCGGCGATATCGCTGGAGAACCGATGCTTGCGCACAAAGCGAGTCACGAAGCCAAGGTGGCCATCGAAGTCATTTTAGGTCGCAATGTTTCGTTCGACAAACAAGCGATTCCTGCGGTGGTATTCACCGACCCAGAGATCGCTTGGGCAGGTCTGACCGAGGAGAGAGCCAAGAAGGAGGGGATTGCGGTGGACGTCGAAGTCTATCCTTGGGCTGCCAGTGGTCGGGCTCAGGCTCTTGGCTGCACCGATGGACTGACCAAATGGCTTGTCGACCCAACGACACATCGAGTCCTCGGTTGTGGGATTGTCGGCTCAGGTGCCGGAGAGTTGATCGCCGAAGCCGTCTTGGCCATTGAAATGGGTTGTGAGGTCCGAGATCTTACCGAATCGATCCACCCTCATCCGACGTTGAGTGAGACTTTGATGAACGCCGGTGAGGTCCACTTTGGGACAGCCACCGAGATCTACAAGCCCAAGAAACACGCAGCCAAAGCGGAAAACTAATCCGATTTTCATCGTGCCTGTGGACGGCTTTTCCGGCAATCCGCGCCGCTTCGATGTATCATAAAGGGGACTTTGATTGAACGCTCATTCGTATGGTCCTGGAGGCCTTGATCGTGCTGTGCAGATGCTTGATGATTGCTTGGGCTTGGGTTTTCACTTCTGGTAGCTGCGAACTTGCTTTCGGCCAAGTGATAGGGGCTGTTCAAGGACCGGTCGCAGGTCCACCGATGCTGACAGTCTCGGCACAGGAGTCTGTGACGCTCGAACCGGTTTCGATTCAATTGCGAGTCCCTTTTCGTGTGGAAGGACGCGAGGGTGAGCAAGCCATCACTGCACTGCGAGAACATCGCAAGTCGGTCGAGAAACTCTTGAGTGATCTGGGCCGCTCCGATGGGGTTTACCGTTGGACGATGCCGATTCTGACCAACACCGTTCCGTTTGTCGACAATCCCGAATCGGCCAGGGTGTGGATGCGTCGTCAGGCCGCTCAGATGCAGGTGAACAATCCACAGATGCGAGGCCGACTGCGCGAGATGCTCCTTCAAGAGGAAGAGGAGCTTGATGGAGACTCCGAACCATTGCCACTGATTCATGCAGCTAGCAATCGTTTGGTTGCCGAGTGGCCGATCACGAAAGATACGCTCGATAGCAGCATCGAGTTCGGAGCCAAGCTGCGAAGGCTCTCTCAAGGTAAAGAGTTTCGAGGCACGAAACTGAGGGTTCAGTTGTCTGAAGAGGAACTCGAGCAGATCATGCCTCTCATGGGCGCCAGTGCGTACGTTTCGAATTCGATGCCAGCGACCAACGTCGACCCCCAAGTCTTGTACGTCGGCGTCTTGAGCGAGCCCCAGGAAGCTGAGGCTTTGAAGAAGTGCTTTGATAAGGCCAAGGGACAAGCGGAGCGATTGGCACAAGCGGCTGGAAAACAGCTCGGAGATGTTCGAATGATCAGTTCGAACATCCAACCTCTAGCCGCGGCCAGCACCAACAATAGTCCGACCTATGTCAACGGAGTTCTGGTGACCACACCCTATGCAGTTCAAGATGCACAGGAGAAAACCGAGCGGCGAATTCTGCAAGCCAATCCCAACGACTTGGTCGTCTCGGTGATTGTTCAGGTCGGTTTTGAAATTCGATAACCCCATCGGATGGCAAGCCAGATCAAGCCCAGCGAGCAACTAACGATCGCAACCAGAGCACCGAGGTGTTCGGGAGCCGTCAGATAGTGGGCTGGATGGTCGGCAGAAACTGGTCCGTGTCCAGCATGTGCTAGGATGCCGCTTAGGGAGCCTGTAATATATTGCGAAGGGTTACTCATGAATTCGAGCCATTTCTAAAAGGTCCAGAGTCTGTTGACTGCGATCGATTATCGTACAATCTCCGATGGATTGGCAGAACCCCGGGAGTATTGAAAACCGAGAAACCTTGCGATGGAATCCCATTCGATCCATGAAACCGATGAAACGGTGCCCCTGGCTGTACCCGTTCCCAAAAAAACAGGGCGAATCTCTTGGCTGTGGCTCGTGACACTACTGGCTGGACTCTTGAGCCTGGCGCTATTTGTGAGGGCCTATCAGAATGAAGGGGAGTTGATCCAGATTGAGTTCGAGGAGGGGCATGGGCTGCAACCGGGTGAGGCTCTTCGCTACCGAGGGATCGATGTTGGCCGCGTTGAAAAAATCGCTTTAGCGGTACCGACCTCGGAATCATCGTCTGCTAGGGACACCACACCGGGAGTCTTGGTCTCCGTACGGCTGAATCCTAGCGCCCGCCGAGTGGTGACCGATGGTACAACGTTTTGGATCGTGCGTCCGGTCGTTTCCTTTGACGCCATCCGAGGTCTTGATACGATCGTTGGACCAAAGTACATCGCTATGGAACCTGGTCCAACCGACAAATACAGCGTAAAAAAGTTTCAGGGCTTAGAGTCAGCACCTCCGATTCGCCCGAAAGAAGGTTCGGTTGAAATCATTCTCGACTCTCCTAAACGCTACGGACTCGACAGCGGAACGCCTATACTGCATCGAGGGTTTCATGTTGGTGATGTGCTGTCGGTGACCCTAGCCAGCGATGCCCGAAGCGTCTTGGTCCGATGCGCTATCGATCCGGAGTACCACGAACTGGTACGGACGAATTCCAAATTTTGGTTGCGAAGCGGATGGCGAGTCAGTTTAGGGATAACCGGTCTGGAGTTGGAAGCCGATTCGCTCAGCCAAGTCCTCTACGGTGGGATCGAGTTTGCAACACCCGATTCTAGGGGGAAAGTGGTCGGTACTGGAGCAAGGTTTATGCTTCACGAGAAACCCGACGACGATTGGGATGATTGGAAGCCATCGCTACCCTACGGAGCGATTTGGGACAAGTTGCAGCGTCAATCGCCCGTCTGCTACCGAACTAGTTTGGTATGGAAACAGAGTTCGTTTGGTTTCTCAGTGACCAAGCAGAAGCTCGGTTGGGGATTATTACTCGATGATGGATCGTTGATGTGCCGAGAGGAATTTGCATCGCTACCGAAATCGGCGATCGACAAATCCGGGCAGCTCGAAGTCGCTGGTGTATCCCAAGCTACATTTGAACCTTTGGAGACCATCGAGCTATCCGACGGGAGCAAGATGGTTAGGATTCGATTGACCGCACAGCCCTCGATTGCAGAGCCCCTTTTGGATTCGCGTCAATTTCTGCGACCTATTGATGAGAATCCAGGAGAGGTTCTCGTGGTTGGATCCGAGACCGATCGATCGGTGCTAATCGATGCGAACCGCTACACCAAGACAGATCGCGGATTGCAATTGGACCCGTCGTTTCAGCTATCTAGCGAGCTCGATGGTGCACCGGTCGTGGATGTCCGGCAGGGGCGTTGGCTCGGGGTAATCCGCAAGGGGGCCAAGGGTTGGCTGGTGGCTGTGCCGGCGAGCAAAGGTTAGTTTTTCTTAATGTTGGGGGTTTGCCAACAGCAGATGGCAGATTAAACGGAGTTGCCATCACCATGATTTGACAGGTTTGTATAAAATACGCGGTGTTGCGATGGATCCATCGACAGCATCCACGGACAAGCAGATCGAATTCGCCGCTAGAGTCACTTCCCAGGAGCAGCAACCGTGTCGAGACGAATTCAAGGAAAGGTCGTCGAGGTTTCCGCCAATGGAGATCTAGTCACCGACATTACCCCCGAGGCTTGGAAAACCATTCCGCGTACGACGGAAACGCGTGTATTGGTTGACCAAGAGCACGAGACCGTAGGGATCTTTGGTAGCGATCACGGCCAGCCGGCCATGACGCTCATCGCGATCGCGGATGGACAAGAGGCATTGAAACTGCATTTGGTCGAGGATTCCGCCGCGATGATGCTCGGAGTCCGGGCCGGCGCCCAGGTCGAAGTTCGCTGGTAGGCTACTGCTCAAGGGTCTATCATTGACGGGATAGAGGAGTGACTTTGAATCGATGGGTCTCGGTACCCCGCTTGACGACAATCTCGGTCTCCTGGCCTACCTTGAGGGCTTCGATTGCGTAGGTGTAATCGTAGATGTTTTCAACCTTTCGACCCGCCAACTCGATGACGATGTCCTTGGCCTTCACTCCCGCCTTGGCAGCAGGGCCATCTTTTGAGACACCCGATAACAACACGCCTTGGATGTCCCCTTGGGCATAATCGGGAATGGAACCAAGATAAGCTGTCATGGCAGCTCTGGCTCCTTGGTTCTCAGGCGCTTTTTGCTCGGTGTACTCAGGAGCGCTTTCCGAGGTGCCTAGAGCACGAGTGATGAATCCCATCAGCTTGGCGATCTGTGCTGCTCCCTCGTAGTTGAGCAGTTCTGGGGTATCTCTCGGCGTATGGTATTCCGAATGGGAACCGGTGAACGCCGATAGGATCGGCACACCTTTGAGAAAGAATGTGCTCGCATCGGTCGGCAGATAGCTGTCAGCTTGGAGTGTGATCGGCAATCCAACAACCGCGTTTCGCTTTTCGATTTCTCCTTTCCAGTACGGCGATGAGCCGATCCCTTGCAATACAAGGTTCTCTCGCAAGCGACCATCCATGTCGAGGTTCACGCAAGCGGCCACGGTCGGATAAAGCTTGTTTGCTTCCGGCTTTGGCAAATCTGGATAGATCTCATGGAAATGGTCAGCAAAATAAGCTGAGCCCAAGAGACCCATTTCTTCACCAGACCAAGCGGCAAAAAGAATATCGTGCTTGAGTTGCAACTTGCCAGCTTTCTTTTGGCTTGCCAGCGATTGAGCGATCTCGAGCATGGCCGCAACTCCGGACGCATTATCGTCCGCACCGCGATGGATTCCGTTTCGCTCCTCGTCGCGGGCTAGACTCGAACTGTTGCCGCCGGCACCCAAGTGATCGATATGGGCACCAACGATGATCACTGACTTGGCCGCTTGATCGAGGTTGTCCGATGCGCGAAGGATTCCCAGGACATTCGTGCCGGTTCGTTTGATGGGTTGCACCTGAATCGATGCGGAGACCTGAACCTCGGGCAGTTCAAAGCCCATCATCATCTCGCCTCGATCCAACTCGGCTTGAAGATCTTCGAGTTTATCCTCGCTCTTGGAAAACCATTCGAGGGCTGCTGCATCGCTGATGCTGATGGCTGCAATGCTGGTCCCCGACAGGGATCCATCGTTTTGGAGGGGAACCAGTTGCTGGCGGACCCCGCTTTTTGGGCCGCTGACGACGATCAAGCCCTTGGCGCCTCGGTCTCGGGCGACCATCGCTTTGAAACGCAATGAACTGTAACGGGCCAGATGCTGTCGGCGCTCGGGAGTGACATCGCTGGGCAATTGACGCAGCACCATCACCCACTTGTTCTCGACATCCAAGTGGACGTACGAGTCGTACTCTTTCTGGTCGCCGTCTGCTGGAGCAACGATTCCGTACCCGGCAAAAACAACCCCTGAAGGCTCCACCTGACCCGATTTGGAGAAGGCCAGAGGCCTCCAATCCTCGTCGAGCTTCCATTCTTTGCCGGTCGACATCAACGCATTCGATCCGGCCAGTTCGACTCCTGCCGTGTAAGGAAAAGGATAGAAATACTTGCCGAAATCATCCAAGCCTGCAGAATCAATTCGGCTCGGGGAGTCTGAGGTTTTGATTTTCGCTAAAAGACTCGAGAACGTATCGGTACCGGCCGGAGCCAAGCCCAACTCGGACATGTAACCTGCCACATAAGCCGTTGCGAGACGCTCACCGTCGGTGCCTGTGAGTCGTCCTCCGAGTTCGGGGCGGCATAGATAATCGACATGCCGTCCAACATCAGAGGGTTTGTAATCGCTGTCGCTGGCTTTTGCATTTTGCATGGCCACAGACGATGCCTGACCGAATGCATCCGATGATTTGTCGCTGTTGCCATCGATACCCAGGGCCTTGCGAGCCTGGCTGTCATTCCATTTTGCGATGAAGATTTGCGACTTCTTGTCAGCCGTACGGTTGCTGGTCCAAGCCAACTCAGAGCCATCTGGAGAGAAGACTGGGAGTCCATCGAATCCGTCGGTCGAGGTGATGCGGACCGGATCCTTGGTTCCAGCAGCATCGACGATGTAGAGTTCGAAATTCGCGAACCCTTGAAGGTTTGTCGCGAAGATCATGTAGTCACCCGATGGGTGGAAATAGGGGGCCCAGCTCATGGCGCCCAAGCGTGTGATCTGCTTAGGATCGGACCCATCGACGTTGGCCGAGTAGATTTCGGCCGTCGCCCCGTCTTCGCTAAACCGCCTCCAGCAAACCCGCTTGCCGTCCGGGGAGAAGAAAGGGCCGCCGTCGTAGCCAAAGACATCTGTGATCTTGCGAATATTCGTTCCATCGGAATTCATGACATACAGATCCAAGGCGACGGCAGGATCGTTCTCGAAGAGAGTTTTTTCTCGCTCGCTCAGCGGCTTGGAATAGGCCGTTCGGTTCGATGAGAAAGCGATCAGGTTGCCATCGGGGCTGTACGACGCTTCGGCGTCGTAGCCCAAGGCCTCGGTCAGTTTTTTGTAGGTCCCTGTCTTTCGGTTCCATTCGACCAGTTCAAACTGCGGGTCGTAGTCCCAAGCGTAGCGGCGCTGTTGCCCGGAGGCGCGGAAGTCCAGTTCGCTTTTCTGTTTCGCTTTCGCTTCGGGATCGAACTGGGTCGATGCGAAAAGGACTCGGTCTCCATCGGGGTGGATCCAAGCGCAGGTGGTTTTTCCATGACCGGGCGAGACGCGCTCGACATCCCCCGACTCTCGGTCCAGCAGATAGATTTGGTAGAAGGGGTTTCCGGGCTCTCGCTCGCTTTGAAAAACCATCTGCTTGCCGTCTCGGCTGAAATAACCTTCGCCTGCTCGGGCTCCTTCGAAGGTCAGTTGCCTGATGCCTGAGACGAACGTCGACTCGGTGTCCTGGGCCAATCCAAGGGAACTTGGCAAACAGACTGCGGCCAGCAAGCCGGCCAGAAACGATCTTTTTTGCATAGCGATTTGCAACGGGATAATCAGTACAGGGTCTATAAAGGTGGGAGGTCCATGTCAGCTAGGACCTGCGCAGGGCGAACCTCGCGGCTCCTTTATGGTAGTCAATTGGTCGAATCTGTCATCTGAAGAATGTTCGGCTCTTTAGTCGACCCAGCTTTGGAGTTGCTTGACATGTTCAGGGTTGCCGATCGGGTCAAATCCCAAGGATTTTTCCTTTTGCACCAATTCCGAGGCTTGTTCGGCAAGCCGCGGTCGGAGCGATTTGTCGCGGGTCACGACGTAGATTCCGACGACTTTCAGACCGTTCGCCTCAATCGCGATTTTCTTGCTAGACCGTTGATATCCGACCGGTTTGGGACCTTCGGAATCGATCTCGAAGCAATCGAGGTCCCCTGTTTCTTGGAGGTTTGCCAGCCAAACTGGGAGTTCGAATTCGAGTTTTGAGGATCTGCTGGAGAATTGAAAGGTTCGGGATTTCTCGTCGATCGAATAGGCAAGATCGTTAGCGACGAGGATCGCAGAGTCTTGGTTGACCACCGAGGACAGATCCCACGAGGGTTTCCCATCCTCGGTGATTCGTTCGTATTGATACGCAGTCCCTGATTCGAGGATCGGCTTTAGGAGTTGAATCTCGCGGCCTACCCTTCGGATCGGATCGAGCAGGTCGGGAAATTTGGCAAGGGACTTCATGCTCAGGTTGAACCAGTACAGGGACATGATGCCATTGCCCAGCCCGTGCCAAGCTTGGGAGCGGAGTTCATCGGGAGTAGGTGAACCGCGGCGGGGGCTGAGGATTCCCCCCCAGCCATCGTGGGCACCTTGAGACCAGTAGGCGATGCTGGCAGGCCGACTCTGTTGACGCAGGCTGCGAGTCATCGAGCCGACAGTTTCGAGTGGAGCGCCCCATCGTATCGAAGCGCCGTTCCAGCGGTCGTATTTATTCCAAGCATCAGCGGCAGGGGCGATCACTCGGTAAGCATCATAGTGTGGATAGTCTGAGAGTCCGGCATAGTATCGCCAGGTTCGTTCTTCGCTCAGAGTGACGCTTGTAGGTAGTTGCCAAGGCTCGTAGGGTGCGAGCTTATCGAAGACCTCCTGAGGAGGTACAGGTCTGCCACCACCGTACTGGGGCTCACCGAGGAATTCGACGGCATGGATGGTAGGCAACATGGCTTCGGTATCATAACGGTTGCGATCACCGAGTCGATTGAATCGCTTCATAGGATATTTCGCGTAGAGTTCAGGATTATTCGTAAACCCATCAACCTCTTCGATTTGTCCGGCGTTGACATAGAGCAATGCGAGGGTCTTGAGATACTCTTCATTGGTCATGCTCATCTTGTCTTTGACTTTATTCGCAGTCCAGCCACCGCTGATATCGAACGTGCTAGGCCTAATCTTCATGCTTGCCCACAATCGGATCGGTTCTTGGCTCTCGGTTTTCCGGACGACAACTTCCAAGGCCATGTAGGTAAGTGGCAAGGGGGGAGTATTGAAGGTAAATCCGGTCAGTTCTTGTGCCCTAAGTTTCGCATCGCCATTCCAGGTCGTAAAACCACTGGCACCAGCATTGGGGTAGAGGGTTTGGTAGGAATCGTTGTCCTTAGGTAACCACAGCTGATATGTATCGATATCGAGGCTTTCATCGGAGTTGTTCCTCAGAGTGACGACAACCTGGGTGGGACGATAGGAATCTGTAGAGTTCAGAAAGCCGATCGATTCGATCCAAATCTTCGGGGATTGGATATCAAAGTACAACTCAGCTTGTTGGTTTGATCCGGTCGCGTAGCTCAACGTATGGTTGGAATTACCAACTCCCCATTCGCCTGTTTTGCCGTTGAATCGCAGAACTCGCAGTGCGCCTGAAGGTAGCTCGAATCCCTTTTCCCAGGAGGGATCTGCCCAAGCCAGCGCGCCGGCTTGTACCAATTCGCTCGGCAGGGCTTGATCGAGCCGCAGGGGGCCTCCGACGCGTAAGGTTTCGTTCGAGTTGTTCCGGACGAAGAGTTCCGTACGAGCCGATAGGGTCGGTTCAGGTGGTCTTCGCCACTGCATCTCTGGAGAGAATTGATGCTCGATGACATGGATGCCTTCGAGCGTCAAGCGAGATGTGTCTTGTGCAACTGCAAGTGTCGCAAGGATGGTGCAGTTGAGAATGAACAAGAGGTAATAACTCGGGTATGTAAATCGCATAAATGTTTTGGGCAGTTGGGGGGTTTTCAGTGGTCGAAACAGCTTAATCCATAGAACAATAGCATACAGAGATATTTTTGCGACACAGACACTGAGGGCCACAGAGAACCTGGGAATGTTGCCAGAGCTTGCTCTTTATGGTCCAATTCTCGATGCTCGGTTCATCCGTTGGTCAACTTCCAAGCAACGAAATTTACACTAGCTGACACCTGTGACCCATTCTTCCGATCCACCTACTTTGATCAGTTGCCCTCAGTGCAAAGCCAAGCTCAAAGCCCCTGCGTCGATGGCCGGTTCTCGGATCGATTGCCCGAAGTGCCAAGCTAAGGTGCTCGTTCCAGGGTTTTCAGACTCCAAGGCAAACCACAGCGACGATGACGAATGGTTTTCGTTAGACGCCAAACCCCAAGCGGCTGGTGTTGATCGCAAAGAAGTCGAACGCAGTCCCGACGATCCGCCTCGAAGTCTTTTCGATGACGACCTGCCGGATCTTGTTCCATTGACTCAACCTCCCCCGGTACCTGTCGACGTGCGCAGCGATCAAGCGTTGCCATCGATGCAGCGGGAGTATTCGATCCGCTGTAAAGTTTGCAAGACACTCCTATCGGTGCGAGAGAATCAAGCCGGATCGCAGGTCCGCTGTCCAGATTGCCATTCGATGATCGTGGTCGGTCCACCGCCGGTGAAGAAGCCGACCAACGAGATCAAAATCGATGAACTTGAAGCATCGGTGCAACTCGAACCGGTCCAAGGCAACAATCCCAGAATTGTTTCAGGTGCGTCGATCAACACCAAAGAGATCTTGAGCAAAGCATCCCGCGAACTACAAAAAGAACGCGAAGAGATCGACGCGGTAAGAGGTGCATTTGATTCCAAAGAGTGGCTCTCTCGCACTCTCGGATTTCTGAGCGATGTGCGAATGGTTCTGACGCTAGTTGCTCTCGGATTCCTTTTCACCGTCGCTTATTATCTTTACGCATTCTTGCCTTTCGCTGGGGAATCCTCGGTCGCTCGAATCCTTCAGCGACTTCGCGAGGAATCGTTCTTGGTGGTCACGCAGCCACTTCAAATCGCCTTGTTCATCTGTGCTGTGGCGATCATTCCCAAGGCTGCGAATCGGGCCAAGCAGATCGAGCCTTGGCCATTTTTTAAGAATCTAAAAGACTATATGGGACCGGCCGTGGTGGGTTTCGTTGTTTTCCTTGCGACCAATCTAGTGGCCAATATGATTTCGGGTAGCTTGGCGTCTTTGAAGGTGCCGGTGCTGCTCCGAGACGCCTTTGCCGAGGTGATTCAGTGGGCTTGTTTGCCGGTGATTTACTTGAGCATGCTCGAGACGCAAAACTATACAAAACCGTTTTCGATGAGTATTTTTCGATCCATCACGGGCAAGCCGGATGCGTGGGGTGCGATGTACATGCAAAGCGGTATCGTATGGGTGATCTACTTTGTCGTTTGGCAGGCGGGGATACTAAGTATGCCGTGGGCTGGTTTCTTGGCAGGTTTTGTATTCCCTTGGTTTATTTGTTTTGTAGCCAATCAGTACGGTGTTTTGGCCGGTCGCATCAGCGATGTTACCGATTTGGGTTACGAGGGAGACTTTACGGAAAACGAATGAATAGCGACATGGATCCCGATCAACTTGCGGAGCGCAAGGCGATTCGGCAATTGCTGATGCTTATCTTTGGCGAGGTGATTATCAGTGTGTTTTTGTTGGCTCTCAATGCCGGGATGGTCTTTGGATTGGTCCAGGCTCTCGGGTGGTTGTTTCCCCGTTTCGATATTTCTGATGAGCTCAGTCCCTCGGCTCTCCCTCAATTGATCATTTATACTTTTCCGGTGTTGCTCCTGTTCCTCGAATGGTATGCATGGGACGTTTTAACATCGGGTCCCAGGCGGAGCGTTTAAGCGTGCTCCACTATCTGCTTTGTGCGGTCGGTAGCTCAGGTGACGTCCACCCATTTGTTGGACTAGGTCGGCATCTTCAAAAGCGAGGGCATCGTGTGACCCTGGTCACTGCCGGGTACTTTAGGAAGCTTGCAGAGGCCTCTGGTTTCGGTTTCTATGACACGATGCCCGAGTGCGACTTTCATGAACTGGTCAACGATCCGGACCTGTGGCATCCGACCAAGGGGACCAAGCGGGTGATGCAGTTGGCTGTCCGTAAGAACCTTCAATCGGTCTACCGCGCGATCGAAAAAAACTATGTTCCCGGTTCGACTCGTGTCGTGGCCTCAACGCTGGCCTTTGGGGCGAGGGTGGCCCAGGAGAAACTCGAGGTCCCATTGGTCACTGTGCATCTTTCGCCAGTGTTGTTTCGAAGCGCTTTTGAGGGACCGCGGCTGCCGCGGCTGGCTCTGCACCTAGGACCGGCCTGGTTCAAGCGATTTCAGTGGTGGGTTGCGGATCGATTCGTGATCGATCCCATGATATGCCCTTGGCTCAACGAGTTTCGCAGCCAGCTCGGACTGGCTCCTGCAAGGAGAGTTTTTCGGGATTGGTGGCATTCTCCCAGTCGGGTCGTGGGAATGTTTCCCGAGTGGTTTGCAGCCAAGCAACCCGATTGGCCTGAGCAGACCGTACTGACGGGGTTTCCACTCTACAGCGAGGAGGGTGTCACCCCGATGCCCGAGGATCTCAAGAGATTTCTCGACAGCGGACCGCCTCCGATCGCTTTTACCCCAGGTTCGGCGAACATCTTTGGGAGTAAGTTCTTCCAAGCCGCCGCTGGGGCTTGCAAGCTCCTTGGCAAACGAGGGATCTTGCTCACCCGATTCGCCGAGCAGATACCTGCCGAGTTGCCCGAGCAGGTTCGGCATTTTGATTTTGCACCCTTCAAGGAGTTGCTACCCAGGTGCGAGGCTTTGGTGCATCACGGGGGGATCGGATCGCTATCCCAAGCCATGGCGGCTGGGATCCCGCAAATGATCATGCCGATGGGATTCGATCAGCTCGACAATGCTCATCGGATTGTTCGGCTCGATGCGGGTGATTTCCTGCTCCCCTCGCGATTTACCGAGGATCGACTTGCATCCGGCCTGAGGGATTTGCTAGGAAACCCTAAAACGGCGCTAGCCTGCAAGCAGCTTGCCGGTCGGCTCTGTGGAGTCGACTCGCTCGAGGTCGCTTGCGATGTCATCGAGGCTAGTCACTCAAGCTAATTAGCGAGCAAATTTTGCGAGGTATCCATGGGAATCGTGCTTGTGACGATATTGATGCTCATCGCATCGAATGTGTTTATGACCTTTGCCTGGTACGGTCACTTGAAGGACCTCAAGGATAAGCCTTGGTTGGTTGCGGCGATGGTCAGTTGGTGTATCGCGTTGCTGGAGTACTTGATCCAGGTTCCAGCCAATCGGATTGGATCGACGATGCTGAGTTTGCCGCAGTTGAAGATTCTTCAAGAGGTTATCACTCTGTGTGTATTTGTCCCGTTCATGCTTGTGTACATGAAGCAGCCGCTGCGATGGGATTTTCTGTGGGCTGGTCTATGTATGCTCGGTGCGGTCTATTTTATATTCCGCCAAGGGATCACTTCGCCGCCGGCTCCATAGCGTTTGCTCTAGCCCAGGTTTCCGCTGCGCGCTCGAAATCGATCTTTGCACGACGGATTCCGAGCGTCTCGATGCGCGATTGCTCTTGGGCTCCTGGCCAGATAGGAAAGTGCGCCGAAGAGCTCATGGCAAGGCGAGATTCTGTTTTCTCGCTGACCAGATAATCGGCGAGTTTGGCTGCCAGGACCGGGTGGGGTGCCTTGCGGATCACAGCGACCGTGTTGGGAATGAAAACGGTGCCGAATTGCTCTGGGAGTTGATCGGGAAACACCATCTCGACCGGCATCCCCTTTTCCTTTTCGATGATCGCATCATCGGTATCGGTCAGCCCCCAAGCCAGCTCGCCGCTAGCGACGGCAAGAGCGACTTGTTTGTTTCCTGCCAGCACCACGGCATGCTTACGAACATCGGCAAGCCAATCGTTCCATGAAGTTTCTTGAAGAGCTTGCGGATGGGATGCCAAAACAGCAAAGTGCGTTGCGGTTGTTCCATAAACAGGATTGGCATAGCCGCAGAGACCTTTCCATTTTTCGGAGGCTAGTTCCTGAACGCTTTGAGGCCATTGAGATTTGTCGGCAAGTTTCTCTGTATTGACGATCAGGACACGGGCTCGAGCCGCGTAGCCAATCCAGGAGCGATCCGAGGCGATGAAGCCTTCGGGCCAACCGTCGGGGATACTCCAGCGTCGAGGCTCGAGCAGCCCGGCCTTTTGAAGACGGATCGTATGGAGGATCTCATTGTTCCAGAAGACATCGCACTTGGGCTGCGCGATCTCTTGTTCGATGCGGGTGACTAAACCGAGCGTTTTAGAGGACTCGACATCAAAGACCCGAACGACCTGCTCGTTGGACTCGCTGGGGTTGGATTGAGTTTGAAAGCTTGCTCGTTCAAAAGCATCCAGGATAGGGGCAGCAAATTCGCGATCGGTCGCGCAATAGATTGTGACCGACTGTTCGCTCCGCTGGATACATCCGATGCACAAGAGCATCGTCAACAGACTGCACCATCGAGTGGTTGCGCCTGCAAGGGAGACTCGTTTTCGACCGAATCGAAGGGGTTTCATGGTTTGTGCGAGCGGCTTGAATCTTGATCGATGTCGGCGGTTTATGAGGAGGCTTATGGCAAGTACTGGGATGTGAATGCGGCTTGGGTGTTGAGTTTCGATCGATCGATGAGTTTTAGATCGACGAGAGTATCGGCCAATTGGGTCCATCGCTCGATGGTCATC
>JBJTAQ010000432.1:0-3376 GCA_046090945.1 Pirellula sp. | reverse complement strand
CACTGGGCGCATTAAATGCGCCCAGTGCCACGGCACAACGGGGCAGGGAGTCAAAGAACACTTCGATGATCCCCTCGTCGGCGATCTGTCGGTCAAGGAACTTGGCACGATCATCCACGAAACGATGCCAGAGGGTGCCCCCAAGAGCTTAACGCCCGAACAAGCCCATACGGTGGCTCAATTCATCCACCATGAATTCTACTCGCCGTATGCGCAACTGAGAAATTCGCCACCCAAAATAGCCTTCAGTCGCCTGACCGCCGATCAATTCCGAAGGAGTGTGACCGACATGATGGCCATCACCACCGGTCGTGCTCAAACGTGGGACCATCAGCGAGGACTGCAACGTCTGATCGCGCAGGGTGAGTGGAACAAAGATCGCAAAGAAGTCGAAAAGAAGGTCGATGGGAACCTAGTCTGGGACTGGCCCGATGCAAAACCGCTACCCGAAGTCGATCACGAACGATGGCAGATCCGCTGGTCGGGAACTCTGATTGCACCAAGTACCGGAGTTTATGAATTCATCCTCGATTCGACGATCAACACCAAGTTTTTTCTCAACGATGAGCGAACGCCATTGATCGATGCCGGTGTTGTGTCCTATGAGAAGAGCACCCATTCAGCCTCAATTTTCTTAGTCTCTGGACAAGTCTACAGGATGGTCATCGATGCATCGAGGCACAAGGAGCCCAAGCCGCGTCTGAGTCTGATCTGGAAGCCGCCGGCGGGTATCGCAGAACCGATTCCAGATCGGCACCTCTCTCCGACTTGGGCACCCCAAGTCTTGGTGACCTCAGTACAACTCCCCCCCGACGATGCGAGCGTGGGCTACGAACGCGGTACGAGCGTATCGAGAGAGTGGTTCGAAGCGGTCGTTGCAAGTGCCATCGAAGTTGGAAATCAACTTTCGAGTGACCCCAAACGGTGGATGCCCAAGGAGGCGAATAACCCGAGCGAAATCGAGCAAGTTAAAAAATGGTGCGGACTGTGGGTTTCGGCCGCCCTGCGCCGAACTCTCAGCGACGAGGACAAGCATCGGTACATCGACTCGCAATTCCAAGACGAGCCATCGATTGAAAATGCCATCAAAAAAACCTGCATTTTGGTTTTAACCTCCCCTGAGTTTCAATATCCAGCAATTTCAGGCACCCCGGACGAAAAGAATATCAGCCGTTTGGCTTTGGCCTTTTGGGACTCGCTACCGGATCCGTGGATGATTGAAAAGGCAGCTAAACATCAAGCGCATACGGCCGAGCAACTTCGTCCGATCATCGAGCGGATGCTCAAGGACCCGCGATTTGAACACAAGTTAAATCGATTCTTTTTTGAATGGCTTGGTTTGAACACGTCCAAGGAGCTGAGCAAATCCAAGGATCGGTTTTCGATGTTCGATCAAGCCATCGAGTCCGATCTTAGGCAGAGTCTTTTGATGCTTCTCGATGACTATAGCAAAGAAGACGTGGATATCCGGGGCTTGATCAATACCGATACCATCTATCTCAATGGTCGACTCTCGAGCGTCTTCGGCGGTGGGCTTGCACCCGATGCCCATTTCCAAAAAGTATCGATGCCCCAGGAGCGAGCCGCAGGCGTATTGTCTCATCCCTACGTGCAGGCCTATTACGCTTATCACGATAGCGGATCACCCATCCATCGCGGTGTGTTTCTAACGCGACGGATACTTGGTCGAACCCTGCGTCCACCGGTCGATGCGATCCTACCGATTTCCGAGGAGTCTGCGCCCGGACTGACCACACGCCAGAGAGTCGCCAAACAGACATCCGGGGCGATGTGTCAGTCTTGCCATCGAGTGATCAATCCCCTAGGTTTTGTCTTCGAGAACTACGATGCAATCGGACGATTCCGAACCGAGGAAGCCGCCGGTCCGATCGATTCGGCCGGGTCGTACGTGACGAGCCAAGGCGAACTAATCAACTTCGCGAACGCCAAAGAACTAGCAAAATTCCTGAGTGAGTCCCCCGAGGTTGCGCAGGCGACCGTCAGGCAGATGTTCCAGTTTTTTATCAAACAACCCCTTGCGGCCTACGGTCTCGATCGCAACGAATCTCTCGCCAAGTACCTCGCTGAAAAAGGTTACCAAGCTCGCCCTTTGATGCTTGAAATCGGACTGATGATCTGCGAGGTTGAGAACCCAACAGAAATCGCCCAAGTCGACCGTCCATGAGGACCTAAGTCGCGTTTGGGATAGTCGAGATTACAATACAAAAGTTCATCCCACTGTACCCTCCAAAAGACCGACTCAAATGAGCAGTTACCAATCCCGACGTGATTTTGCAAAAACGCTAGGAATCGGAACGGCAGCAATGCCCTTTCTGCTCAATCTCGGCAGCGTCGTAAGGGCAGGGGCGCAAGCACCCAAGCAGCGACTGATCGTTGTCTTCAGTCCCAATGGGGTGATCCCTCCGAATTTTTGGCCCGATGAAGAAGGCGAAAACTTCAACCTCAAACGCATCATGGCTCCGCTCGAGCCGTTCAAAAACAAGCTGCTGACGCTCCACGGTGTGAGCGACAAGATACGCGGCGACGGAGACAACCACATGCGAGGCATGGGTTGCTTGCTAACCGGAATCGAGCTTTATCCGGGGAACATCCAAGGTGGGTCGGATACACCTGCGGGATGGGCGAGCGGGATTTCGATCGATCAGGAGATCAAGAACTACTTGCAAGCCAAGCCTGAGACGCAAACTCGCTTTGGCTCGTTGGAATTCGGGGTCGGGGTACCTAGCCGAGCTGATACCTGGACCCGCATGGTCTACGCGGGTCCCAATCGACCGATCGCTCCCATCGATGAACCTCAAACGATGTTCAATAAGCTGTACGGTCAGCGAAAGGACCAAGAGAGCGTTCGCAGTGTCCTGGATGATGTGCAAGCCGACTTGGCCAAACTGCGTTCTAAGGTAAGCACCGAGGATCGCAGGCTGCTTGACGAGCACGAGGCTTTGGTTAGGGAGTTCGAGCAGCAGCTTGCTCCGACATCCTCCGATAATCATATCGTTCCTAAAATCGACTCGAAACTCGAGGACAGCAACGACAACATTCCGACCCTGACTCGCATGCAGATGGATCTGATGCTGCATGCAATCCAAGCCGACTTTGCACGTATCTACACGTTCCAATTCACCAATTCGGTAGGGCAGGCCAAAATGCGGTGGCTTGGGATCGAGGAAGATCACCACGGGCTATCGCACGAGCCGGATTCGAACCAGGAGGCGGTTGAAAAGCTTACCAAGATCAATATCTGGTACTGCGAGCAGATCGCTTATTTGGCCCAAAAGCTTGCCGAAACACCAGAGCCCGGGGGAACTGGCAGCATGCTCGACAACACCACGATTCTCTGGACCAACGAACTTGGAAA
>JBJTAQ010000431.1:0-2186 GCA_046090945.1 Pirellula sp. | reverse complement strand
CTGGTATGCATCCGTGGTGTGAACGTTGCAGTTCACACATGACTGGAAGCCAACAAACGCTATACCCGGATGCAGTCTAAATGAGTCATGCGTGTGCGTGTTGGTGTGCTGGCTGCAACCGCATTCGTGTCAGCGAAGCGTTTAATCCAAGCGGTCGACTGACACGATGGTGGCCCAAGCACCAACGATCTTGTCCAATCATGGTCGCTGGGCAACGAAGCGGCCGAAGGGAGTTCCGGCAAGTCGACACCTGAGGCTCTGTAAGCGCGATTGGGACCGAGCATGGCTCCATGCACCGCGATATCCTCTGCTGCTTGCGCTCCACAGAATCGAAGGACCTCCGCGAGGATTCGCTGAGCTTTTCCGACCGAGTAGGCAAGTATCAAACTTGTTCTGCCTTGACGCTGGTTCTCCTGCCACCAAGCAATCAATTCCTCAATAACCATTCGGGTCTCCGGCCAACGAAATACAGGTAGACCGAAAGTCGATTCAGTGACCATCAAATTGCATCGCACCGGCTCCCAAGCATCACACGTCGGATCGGATTGCAATTTATAGTCCCCAGTAATCAGCGCAACCTGTCCGTCGACCTCAATGCGAACCTGTGCGGATCCTAAAATGTGTCCAGCCGGATGGAGCGACACCAAAGCGTCTTTGACTCGAAGCGATTCGCCGTAGTCAAGCGACTGAAGTTCGATCGAATTGCCCAGCCTGACTCGCAGCAGCGATTCGCATCGAGTCGCTGCCAGATACGACTTGCAACCCCATCGTGCATGATCAGCGTGCGCATGGGTAATAATGGCCCGATCGACTCGTGACCAAGGGTCGATATAAAAGTCACCTGCTGGGCAGTACAGTCCGCTCGTTGTGCACACCAGCAGGTTTGAATCATTCATTCGCTTGTGCCCACTCCATCCAAGTCAAATAAAAACACCTCCAGAGGTCTGGAGGTGTTTTGAAATAGGTTTCATTTGGCCCGCTGTAGCCGAGCAAACGAGAGTTTTACCAAGCGAAGTGAGCGAAGGCCTTGTTGGCCTCGGCCATTCGGTGGGTGTTCTCACGCTTGGTGATCGCTGCACCTTCCTTGCGATAAGCTGCCATGAGTTCATCTGCAAGTTTCACAGCAGTTGCTCGGCCTTTCTTTTCTCGGACGGCACCAAGAATCCAGCGGAACGCGAGCGATTGCTGGCGATTCTTGTTGACCTGCATCGGAACTTGGTACGATGCACCACCAACCCGCTTGGATCGGACTTCGATGTAAGGTTTCACGTTCTCGATCGCTTGCTCGAAAACCTCGACCGCAGGTCGATCCTTGATCTTCTCAGCGATTTCATCGAGGGCATCGTAAAAGACATTGTAAGCCACCGTCTTTTTGCCATCGTGCATCAAGCAGTTGACAAACTTGGCAACCAGCAGCGAATTGTGCCGAGGATCGGGGCGAAGGGTTGTTCTCGAAGCAGTGATTTTTCCCATGGGAAACGAGATTCTTTGTTACTGAGGTTTTAGGAGATTGTTTTTGTGTTGCTAATGGATGTTTGAAGTTCGCAAGACTACTTCTTCGGAACCTTGGCTCCGTAGCGACTTCGCGACTGCTTGCGGTTGTTAACTCCGTGAGTATCTCGCGAGCCACGCACAACTTGGTAACGCACACCAGGAAGGTCGCGAACCCGGCCACCGCGAATCAAAACGATGGAGTGTTCCTGAAGGTTGTGACCTTCGCCTGGGATGTACACCGTGACTTCCTTGCCGTTGCTCAAACGCACCCGGGTGATCTTGCGAAGAGCCGAATTCGGCTTCTTGGGAGTCATCGTTTTAACCTGCAAGCAAACGCCTTGCTTTTGAGGGCACCTCTCCAAAACAGGGCTTTTCGTCGAATTGCGTTGTACGACGCGATTGCGACGCACGAGTTGATTGATCGTTGGCATACGGTGCAGTGTTTCCGCTCGAATTAGTTCCGAAATTTCACTGAGGAAATGATCTCAAAAATGACTGGTTGAATTTCACCAAAGCTGGGAAGTACCAAAGGTGGGAGTCGAACCCACACGTCCTTGCGGACACTGGATTTTGAGTCCAGCGCGTCTGCCATTCCGCCACTTTGGCAAGGCTCTAAAGTTTTCTAGAGTTTGAGGGGTAAGAGTGTACCGGCCAAACCCAGGAATCAGCAAGTCCATCGATCGGGATTTCCC
>JBJTAQ010000430.1:0-5040 GCA_046090945.1 Pirellula sp. | reverse complement strand
GGCATTCGCTGGCAGGTTTGCCGCAAGGTTTATGAATCTAGATTCGCTGTGCAAGATACGTAAATCTGTGTCCGCGACCACCTTTTCTCTATTAAGTTTTCCCGACAAATCCAGCCCTTCCAGCAATGTCAAGGATTTGTCAATCCACAGTTGTCTCTCCTCCACGGTAGCGGATTCATCCGTTGCAAAAATCGATAGTAGACAAGCTGTGTTGTAAAGTCTGTGTCCGGTCGAACCGTCTACATTCGACAATACTTGGTTAAGTCGATTGACCGCTTCCTCTTTACGGCCTAACCACAAAGCTACAAGGCTTTCTGTGGAATCGCGTAAATCCGATTCAGGGTTGAATTCCAGCCATCGAATCACCGCCGCATCGGCCTCCTCCGGACGCCTCAACTTCGCGAGAGCAAATGCTCTTTTGTGTTCTCGTGCAATACTCCACCAACGGGTATTATCCTGTACCACGGCGGGGAGTTTTTCGAAGGCGACGAGCGCCTCTTCATAGAGACCGAGCTTAAACAGGTCGTTTCCCCGGTTGTATTGAACCCAAAACTCTGTCTGTTCTCTAGCAGGTAGTTTCTCAAGTTCAGAGAGGCTCTCGATAATCTTCTCAAATGGATCCGTAAGCTTTTTCTGCCCGGCAGGAACAGGTGTAACCCGAATAAACATCGCTCCTTGGGAGTTGACGAACCAATTACGGCCTTCGACCATCTTCGTGGCATCTGCTTGCTGAGGTTCAGGCAACTCCCACTTGCGCATCAACCAGGCAACCGCACTGTGCGTGGAACCATCTGGAAGCAAGTACCAAGCATTTACTAATTCACGGATAGCATCTTTTTCGTTTTCCGAGATCTGACTGATCGGTGTCTGTCCTAGACCCAGCGTCACAGCGGAGCGAAGCGCGGGACTCGATGAATTTTTCACCGTCTCTATCAACGACAAACGATCCAATTCCCACCCCGGAAACTGGTCAACGAAATGCGTCCGAATTCCATGATCGGTCCTCCCCTCGAACTCGCAAGCGTCGATCGGTAACTCGGTGTCACCAATCCCCAGTGCCGCTAAAGCCAAACGAGCTTTGCGCCGATATTGCTCCTGGCCTGAGCACTGACTCGCTGCTTTCTTTAACACAGCAAGTGCCTCGGCCCGATCCTGACCCAACGCATCCACCAAATTCCTCGTGTCGCGATCCTCGATCGTATCGATTTGCGAGACCAGGTACTGCGCATCCACCTTTCCAAATTGCGCCAGTCCAAACGCTAGCGACAGCTTCTCGCGAGGATCGGTTGTAACGGCATATCGCCGCTCAATCTCGGGTCGGATCAGATGCGGCACTTTCATATCCCGGAGTTTGTTAAGATTCACGGGAACGGCTGGCCCTAGTGTTTTCTGAAGCGAATCAATCGCGACGGTAATCTTTTCCTGTTGCCCCTTAAGGCTTTGTTGCTGGAAGACATATCCGATGGTCGATCCGGCTAGCAACAAAATCGAGCAAGCAGTACCCCAGTTTCTCAAGTGAACTCCACCTGCTCGTTGCATCAATGATCGTTCAGCCCGTGTCCACTTGCTCTTCTCAGTCCATCGACGAATTTGCAACCATTCCCATAGGGTCGGTAGCTGCTTGTTCTCGGAGTTGGCATTCCAAGCCGCCGCGCGGTCGGCAAGCCGCAACTCGGCACGACCCTTCTTCGTCTCCCGTTGCTTGCGCGTCAGCCACTCGCGAAGTGATGTGACCAAGTAATCGTGCGTCAACTGGTAGTAACCAACCTCCAGGCCTTGCGGATCCTCTTGGTCCTCCGAAGGACGAATCAGCCGCAAATCGCTGTCGAGAATCTTGATCAATCGATCGAACTCTCGGGACTTGTCCGCATAGCCACTTACCTCAAGCAATTCCTGCGTGCTTCGCTGCTGGCCCTTGATATCGCCCCCCAGCGCTGGCATCAAAGCCTTGAGCACTCCTCGCGCTCCATTTTGATGGATTCGATTCTGGGGATTCCTCGCACTGAAAGCTTCCTCAAGGAAATTTAAAACCACCCCACGCGCCCCGCCGCTGCTATCGAGCGTTGCTGGCTCCCAAGCCTTGCTCTTGACCATGTCCGCAAACAGAGCAAGCTGCACCGGAACAACCCCCTGTTCCTTGCCCTCTTGCATCAACCCTTGCACAGCCGCATCGAGAAACTGATGATCCGAATCGGTGAATTGATCGGCTTGGATCGGTAGCTTGCCATAGGCTTGGCCAAAACGAATCAGCACATGCCGCGCATGGCCAGGCTCGAACAGATCGACCCAAGTGAAATTGCGATCGCGATCGATCGTGGTCCCCAAGTCGTCGGTCAGGAACTTGGTGGCGGAACCAAAATCGTCCCGGACCATCAGCACCGCTTGGAGCGTTTGTCCATCGCATTGCCGCAGTGCATCGACCAATTGCGAACGGTTCGTGTCGCGACGAACACTTAGCCACTGCTCGAACTGATCCAGAAAGATCACCACTTTGGGCTCCGTGGCTTGGCGAATCCGAGTCATCGCTTCGGTGAGGCTGGTCGCATCGCGGAGGGTCGGCAGGCGTTTACAAAGCGCGTTTAGGACTCTGGCCTCTGTCTCGTCGGTCGTCGCATCGATGTGAATCGCTACGATCGATTTAGATAAGCTTGGTATAATACCCGCCTTGACCAACGAGGATTTGCCGCAGCCACTCGGTCCAATCATCATCCCGACCGAGAAGGTCTTTTCGGGATCGGTCTGGTGGATCTTCTTTTTCCAAAAACTGACAATCTCGGGCAGCCCCTCGCGATCGCGGACTCCGGGCAACAAATCCAAAAAGAATCCAGCGTCTTCGTCGCTGAAGGATCGCAACCCTCGAGGGGTGATCTTCGTCGGTTCCTGGACAACCTGCGTCGGAGGCTGGAGCTGGGGACTGAGCCAATCCTTCAAATCGCTGACAACTTCCAAACCGTTGGTATACCGCTCCGAGGTCTCCTTGCGAAGCAGCTTCAAGCAGATGCGTTCGAGTTCGGGTGGGACTTCCGCCTTGAGCTTGCACGGCGGATAGGGGTCCGCATACCGGATCCTGTTTTCGATCTCGGAAATCGAATCTCCCCGAAAAGGTCGGTTCCGGGTAAGCATTTCGTACATGACGATACCCAGCGAGAACAGATCGCTACGACCGTCGAGGCGATGCCCTTCGCGACGGACTTGCTCGGGGCTTTTGTAAGCTGGTGATCCTGCCCCGTAGCCTTTTTGCAGGTACTCGAAATCCCGCGTTGCGAGTCCAAAGTCGGCCACGTAAGGTTTATCGGTTCCGGACTCCATGAGAATGTTCGCAGGTTTGATGTCGCGATGGATCAAGCCGCGTTGGTGGGCATGGTGCAGCGCATCGGCAACACTTGCAATGATCTTTGCGATTTGGTGATAGCCTAAGTCGCCGCTGTCGATCCGATCCTTAAGTGTTACACCTTCGATGTACTCGGAGATGATAAAGATCTCTCCAGAGCGTGTTCTTTCCATCGAAAAGACCGTGACGATGTGGGGATGCTTCATCGCGGCGACGAACTGTGCTTCGCTCAGGTATTGTTCGTTCGAACGATCTGAGGGATCCTTTCTCTTTTGAAGCTTAATCGCCACCTGGCGATTAAGATCTAGGTCGTGAGCTAAGTAGACGGTGCCGAAGGCTCCCGATCCGAGGATTCGGTCCAGGCGGTAGCGATTGACCAGGAGTTTACCGAGTACCGTGTCAGGGGCGAAAATATCAGTCGATTCACCTTCAACTTCTGGATTAGCAGGTGTTCGCTCAAGATGAATTTTCGCGAAACTCGAATCCGCAAGTTTCTGAGCTTTTTCGATGGTGGAAAGATAATTCGGGAACTGAGCTTTGTAGGCTTCCCAGTCGACGCTTTCGTTGCGTTTGGACCGCTGGTAGGCTTCGACTTGCAGGAGCAATTCGAGTAGTTCGACGCGGGAGGCTTTTGGGGCGCGGGCAAGGCACGATTCGATTTGGGGTGAGTTCCCCTTTTTGAATTCGTTTTCGAATTCGGATGCGAGCGCATCAAATTCGTCACTTGTAAGTGGGTTTCGGTTCCACTGATCCAAGTGAGCTTGCAAGCGGCCGTCGAGTTCGGGTCGGAGTTGTTGGTTCTGTTCGAGCAGTTCGGCCAGGATGGACTCGGCCGGCAAGGAACCCTACGCTGCTTGCCCCATCCAGAGGCAATCCTTTCGCCGTCAACCTTGTCATCACTCTCTATACGGTCGAACCACGACAAAAAATGGACCGTTTTCGACTTAAATGACCGGGAAGCTTAAGCATTTCCGTTTCTTTAGGGTGAGTTTTTTGGAAAGCATTCCGGGTCTGGGTTGGAATGCGCGAAATTCCTAGCTTAGTGGGTCAAGGGAAGATTCTTTCTAAAGTAATCGGTGGGTTTGAAACGAAATTAGGTGCTGGACGGCCTGTGCTGCGCTGGACGGCTTGAAGGAGTCAAGTCCAGTTCGGTCGAGCCGAGGGAACAAACCAGGGGGGAATCTGGAGCGCTCCGTGTCCGCAAGGCATGGCGTGCATTGACTGAGTCGGTTTTCCGTACGACCGAATGCTCAGGCATATCTGATTCCAACCGAGCGAGTCGCTCTCGGTCGCCTTTGATTCCAGAGGTAACTTCCATTCGAGCAGTGCGTCGTAGGGGTGCGATGTTCGAACGCAATGGAAGTTCCGACGGTGCAAAGTAGCAGTGCAGGGATACCTTATCGAAGTTTGCAAATCGATGGATCGGTTCTGCGGTTTCGCTTGGGATGTCCAATAACGTAATTGCCCAGACCCAGTAGTTCGAGCCTCGCAAGGGGCAAGTCCGACAAGGGCAACCACTGTCGTGGGTCGATGACGTATGTGCATCGGCTCTGACTCGATTTCATAATTGGAAGGTAACGGAGACCAAAGATATGAAGGTGTTCACCACAGGCCAGGTCGCGAAGATCTGCAAGGTGGCCCCGAGAACCGTCAGCAAGTGGTTCGACTCCGGCCGACTCAAGGGGTACCGCATCCCCGGTTCACAAGAC
>JBJTAQ010000429.1:0-1327 GCA_046090945.1 Pirellula sp. | reverse complement strand
AATCGGATCACAGCAAACCGACCACCGGAACGCTTGCGCACCTCGACCCCTTGACCAGTCGGTTCGGGAACGCCCGAATCGGCAATCTGCTTGGGCATGACAAATCCCATTTGAACACCATCCCTGCCGACTGTCGCCTCTGCTTGGTCGTTCTCCATGAATACCGGAGTGGTCATGGCTATCTTTTTCTCCGATGCATTTGCACCACTGATGTAGCGAAACAGTCGCATGAAGCTTCCGTCGCGACCCTGAGCGTCGAGCTTAGATTTCGTCGCAACCAACATCAAGTCCGGATACTCTCGCACCTCGAACTTACCGTCCGAAGTCAACACCTTGTACTCCGCCGATTCGTAAGCTCCCCGGGCCATGGTGTTCCAAGCGGCTAGGCCAGTCAGAACCAAGAGCCCCGCGGCCGAAAGATAAGCAATTTGTCGTAATTTCATCGCACCCGCCGTAGACTGCCCTGTGAAAATAAATCAACCAGATCCCCATAATTATAGAGATCCGTCAAGTTGCTCCAACAAATGCTACAAGTGGAGCGTGCCGTATTTCAAGGGTAGCTTCGCAGCGTTGCCCCACCCACGCGAGTCGCTGTATACTCTGCGGTATGTGCCTGCAATTAAGATCTCTTGAAACACCCCACTGATCACTGGCGATGCCGCGATTTACTGAACGGTTTTACCCATCTTCTGGCACCATCATACGGATCGTTTTGTGTTGGTGGCTCACGCTGATTGCTGGTCGATTGGAAGCCCAAGCTCCTCCGAACATTTTGGTGATCCTGGCCGATGATCTTGGTTATTCGGACTTAGGCTGTTTCGGCGGAGAAATTCATACGCCGAATATCGATCGTCTGGCATCCAAAAGCCTTCGCTTCACTCAGTTTTACAACTCGGCTCGATGCTGCCCAAGCCGTGCGGCGCTGATGACCGGGTTGTATCCTACCCAAGCCGGCATCGGCGACTTCACGCTGAATGTGCCTGACGAAAAACGGGGTCCGGGATACTTGGGACGGCTCAGCAACCGATGCGCGACGATCGCCGAACTCATCGAACCCCTAGACTACGGATGCTACTACGTAGGCAAATGGCACTTGCACCACCAAACCGGCCCAATCGAACGGGGCTTTCACGAATTCTATGGGTACACACGCGATCATTCCCACGACCAATACGATCGCAAGTACTACGTACGTCTGCCCCAAGGACGATCCAAGGAGATCGATCCGGCCGATGGGCAGTTCTACGCGACAGACGTCTTCAACGACTACGCGCTCGAGTTCATCAAACAGGGCCAAGCTCGAAAGAAACCCTGGTTCGTTTTCTTG
>JBJTAQ010000428.1:0-2298 GCA_046090945.1 Pirellula sp. | reverse complement strand
GATCCGCGATACAGACTCCCCGAACCATCAGTTGTCGGTGATTCCTAGGGCGGATCACTCCTATCGAGGGGAGCGAGAAGCACTCATCGAGGCCATTTATGCATGGGTTCGATGCTGGGCCTGAGCTGGAATTACCAAAACTGGTGCTCCGTGGGCACCTCTTGAAAAGTAGCTACAATCTTGGACAACCGTTCCGAAGTCCGTGGCTGTCAACCCATCAACCTCTTACATCAATCCACCATGAGCGTCGCTTCCCCCGCTTGGCTTGCTACACCCAACGACATTTCTGAAGCCAAGAAAAGGCTCGATCAGCACACGGTCGAGACCGTACAGTGGCATTTCCATGAATCGACAGGATCCCCTTTTTGGTTGGCTAAAAAGGGAGAGCTTAAGTTCGATCCGCTTAAGGAGATCAAAGGTTTTGACGACTTGAAAAAGTTCCCGATGTTCGAGGATGAGTGGTTGCGGGGTGGCCCGGTTGAGCGTTGGATCCCCAAGGGGCTTGCGGGCAAACCGACCTACGTTTTCGAAACCGGGGGAACGACTGGGATTCCCAAGAGTCGAGTCGTTATCGATGACTTCCGAATCGATTACGAGCTCTTCAGTCACACGCTCCCGGATGAGTTTTTTCCCAAGGGGGCTAACTGGCTGATGCTTGGACCTTCGGGACCAAGGCGATTGCGGTTGGCGGTCGAGCATTTATGTCAATACCGGGGCGGGATCTGTTTTTGTATCGACCTCGATCCACGCTGGGTGATCAAATTGATCAAAAAAGGTTGGATGGAGCATCTCGAGGAATACAAGAAGCACTGCATCGACCAAGCGATAACGATTCTGACGGCAAACCACAACATCAAGTGCATGTTTGCGACTCCCAAATTGCTCGAAGCTCTTGCGATGGGACTGGCCGAAAAGGGGACGACGATCCGAGAGTGTGGCATTACGGGAATCTTCTCAGGTGGAACCGAATTCACTCCGCAGTGGACCCGGTTCTGCGTTGAGGAGCTACTCGAAGGGCTACCGGATCAGAGCGGCGTTTACATGACGCCGACGTATGGAAACACTCTCATGGGGTTGGCTTGCTCGAGGCCCATTACCGATCAAGACAACTACACAATCGCTTACTACGCACCGCAACCGCGAGCCGTGGTCGAGATCGTTAGTTTTGATGATGACACGACCATTGTCGACTATGGCAAGACAGGGCGAGTGAAGCTCTACACCATGACTAAAGAGTTCTTCGTCCCTGGTTTCCTCGAGCGGGACGAAGGAGAGCGCGAATTGCCATTCTCGAAATATCCTTGGGATGGTGTCTCAGGAGTGCGACCCTTCCACGGGTTTGCTTCTTCGACCACCGTCGGGGTCTACTAATTACTCACCTGATTGAATCGATTTCCACAAGATGCTCACCATTCAACCGCTCCGCTGGGGCAAGCCTTACAACTCCCTCGACACGTTCGATGTGATCCATTTCGATACCGGGGAGCCGATTGCTAAGATCGGGCAGGTCACCGGCGGAATGGTGCAACTGGATATGCGCAAGGCGGATCAGGCCAGAAAAGCGCTGCGCAAGTTCACCTGCGAAGATCTAATCCAGAAGTGTCAAAAAGCAGCTCAGTTGTTCGAGCATGAGCCTCTTCCGGTCGGCGATGGAATGCAGAGTGTTAGCGATTTTATCCACCAGCAATCAGCTAGCACGGGACTACCGGAGCACATGTGCCAGAGCAACATGAAGAAGAATTGCTTTGTGCTGAGCAACATGGGCAAGATTCTCGACTGCTTGACCCGTGGATTGCCGTTGAGTGTGTACACACAAGGTTACGGTGAAGAGGGCCGAGGTGTGACGGTCAGCTATCAGTGCCAATCACCCGTGCTCGGTGCAGTCTTGCCGAACAACTCCCCGGGAGTTCATACACTGTGGTTGCCTGCGGTGCCCTTGCAAGTCGGCTTGGTCCTCAAACCTGGCTCGCAGGAACCATGGACACCCTATCGAATGATCTCGGCTTTTATCCAAGCCGGCATACCGGCCGAAGCCTTCTGCATGTATCCGGGTGGGCACGATGTCGGGTCGACGATCATGAGCAAGTGTGAGCGAAGCATGATTTTTGGCAGCGCTCAGACCGTTCAGCAGTACTCTGGAAACCCGCGTGTGCAGGCTCACGGACCTGGTTTCTCGAAGATCCTTATCGGTGACGATCTTGTCGATCGTTGGGAAGACTATCTCGATTTGATGGTCGAGAGTGTGGCAAGTAATTCCGGTCGAGGGTGCATCAATTGCTCCGGTATTTGGGCTTCGAG
>JBJTAQ010000427.1:0-3454 GCA_046090945.1 Pirellula sp. | reverse complement strand
AGGACTTTTTCCGACTGCACCACGGCCCCTCGCAACGGTCTTCCTTCGGGGTGTTATCCGCTGGACGATTACTACAAAGGGACCGAAACAGCTGAGGCGGTTAAGCGAATCAAGAGTACTTTTTAGGGCATTCCCGGATCGGAATCCGCCGAAGGACGTCTGGTGAAGTATCTATTCAAAGTTGGTCGAAGGTTTGGATTCAATTCATCGAGTTTTTCCCAGGATAGCAGGTACCACAGCTTTTGTTGTTTACTCAATTTCCAACTCAGTGGGATCTCTTGACCGGCGTCTTGAAATCGAATCGATTCGATGATCACCGGTGCGTTTTGATGTTTATCTACTACAACTGCCTTGGTCGAAAGCGAGCCGCTCGTTGATTTGTCTTTATTCGCCCCACTCTTTTTGCTCCGGAATCTGGTTTCCATTTTCATTAGGTCTTCAGCCCACTTTTCGCGAACTTGTTGGCGTGAGGATGCTGCCGCAGCGGTTTCTTGAGCCGACCTAGTCGATCGTAGGTCGGCGGGCCTCCGGGAGCCATCGAACCATCGTTTACGCAATTCGGTGTCCTGCCGAGGCGAATTGCTCTCGTCGGATTGGCCGTTCGATGCATCTAGGTAAACCTCAACCAGATCGGCTTCCAAGTGCCCGCGTTCAAGTTGGGATGTAGAGCGGACATTCATCATGGCCTCCATGGGACCGATCAACCAGCGAACATAAGCGAATGGGTCGAGCGATTGCTGACCCAATTCCTTGTCCGTGGTGACTGCTGGCTCGATTCTCAATAAGAGTATTCGATCGAACGTTCTTGATTTTTTAGAATTGGGCTGTGTGTTTGGGATGCTCTTGAGGGCCTCCGTTTCCTGATACCAATACCCGAGAAGATGGTCGATCCAAGTGATGGCGGTGACAATGCCTTCATTATCGACGTAGCCTCCATCACACAGTGCGACTCGCTGGCCAACATGATTTGGTTTATCAGGCCTTACAAAAGGAGAAACATAGGGAAATGTTGCTGAGATCCTTGCTGCAGTTGCGGGTAGTACATCGATTTCGTTCGATTTGGTATCGAACAAGTCGCGATAATTAAAAGGGCGAGCCTTGGCCTTACGGGTCGGTTCCCAAGCAGGGGTTGGTGTTGGGATTGAATCAAACAGGATACGGCGACCTGAAACAGCATCGGTAGCATTGAAAACCACGATGGGTACCAACCCTTTTATTGCCCTATCACCCCAATCGGCAAGAGTCAATTCTTGCAATCGCTCGTCCAATCGACCGGAAAACTGACGTTCAAGTCGTTCACCACGGTCGATCCTTGAAAAACCGAATATCCCGTAAAGATCATCGACCGTTGCGCCGAAGGAGATCGCTTCGAGAGAGGAGCGGGAGGCAAGCTCGAGTGCCCGGCTCTCCGCTTGCAGCGCGTCGGATATTTCATCAGCGGTGGGCAATGTGGATTTCAACAAGGCATGCCCCCGCAATTTGTCTTCATAGCGACTGCCAACAAAAAACAGAGTTCCCACGCTTCCCCCCGACACACCACTGATGATGCATAAAGATTCCTGGAACTCCTCATATTCGTCGCACAGTTTGTCCAGAACGCATGCGGCCCAAGCTGCTGCGTGGATGCCACCACCCGGACAGGTGACGACGACAAGTGTTTTGCCCTTTCGATTTCCCGGATCGACGGTCAATGCATCCATTCGGGCTTTGATTGCCCGCCATTGAATATCATCCCCTTGCGGTTCCTCGGGGTGCTGCGGGTCGGCTGGTGCGGCGCTCGGAGACGACGCAACTCTGGGAATTAATCGAAAGGGTCGGGTTGAGCCCACAATCGCGAAGAGACAGGTGAGCAGCAAAACAGCGGCAACGATAACCGGAATCCTTAATCGATCGAGCAGATAGGCCATCCCTGAGAGCCCCATTCCAAAGATCCATAGCAATAGAACGATCGCCGAGGGAGCCGAGGATAAAATGTACCGATCTCCTTCGATCGTTGGCAGAAGGAATCGATGAAGAGTCGCGAGCAAACCCAAGTAGATTGCTAATTGCACATCCGTGGTGCTTAGACCGATCCGGCTGACCATGCTCGATACCCAATGAGTCAGTTTCGATAGAGAATCTAAACCTTCGCAATCAAAGCTTTCGAACGGAAAGAAATTCGCGTTGCCGGAGCGGCTTCCGAACAGTAGTCCCTTGATTCGGCCGAGCAACCAAAGAAACGCAACCGCAACAACTGCTGAAAAACAGACACAAAGAATTGCTGATAAGTTTACGGGCAAGGAACTCAATAGCTCCAGCTTGGGCGCCTCAAACTCGGACCCGAACGCCGTTGCCAGTAGGATCGGGGTGATCAGAGCAATCAGGGTCACCCTCCAGACTCGCATTGCCCCCCACCGAGCAGCACCGTCCCCAATCGTTTGGTGCAAAAACGTATTGCTTGGGTGCCGCGAGTATAAAACACGAAGAATTGCCGTGGAAAAGAAGAAGGCGACCACATTGGTAAAGGTGAAGAATGCTAACTGCGGATAGGTGTCCAGTAGCATCACGTTTTGGAGTATGGACTTTAGGGCCGGTATCTTCGTTAGCAGAGGCCATGTAAGAAGTGACACGGCCATGAGATAACCGAAGCGTTTCGCGACTAACGGATCCCACCAACTCTTGTTGTTTTGATTCATTTGATGTTCCATTCAACTTTGAGAACCAAAGGATCCGAGGGTCCTGAGTCGTTACTTTACCGCGTCGACTATCGAGAATCGACTGGGTGAGTGCGGAAATCATCAAAAGAGATGTGCCCCCAGGATCCGCGATTTTCGTCGATCAATCGAATGCGAATGGCCTTGCCCTTCCAAGCCTCTGCGTTCAATGAGACACGCTTGAGGCTATCATCATTCCTGCCGTGCTCGGTATGCAGTACCTGACCGGTGCCCGCATCGATCAGCTCGACGCGCGTTTCCTGGGATTCTCCCCCGCCGATCAAAAAAGAAATCCAAGGATGTTGCAGGATGAATGCTCGACTAGTCATCGTACCCATTGCGTTATCGGTTCCTATTTCCGACGAGCCGATCCAATATTCCCCTTGCTGATGGATGTGGCTCTTGTCGCTAGCCCCCGTTGGATTTTGAATGGGTTGATTGAAAAATGCGCCCCCTGTTGTCTGCCAGTCGACAGTCGAGCCATTCTCAAAATCTAGATTCATGGCCTCTGAATCCGTCCAAGCGGGCCGGAAGCCACCGATGCTATCCTTGATCGCGATCGATCGATTTGCCACAGCATCCGGGGCTTCTCGCGGATGATTGGAGCGTGGGATCGATGCTGTGGGGAATTGGGTGAGCAAGTGAACACCGCGCTTGCTCACCGAGAGAACATCGATCTTTCCATCGCGATTCGCATCCTTGAGAGTGATTTGGGTCCCAACTCCGCTGTCGTCATGAATAACATGCGGCTGGAATTTTAG
>JBJTAQ010000426.1:0-6846 GCA_046090945.1 Pirellula sp. | reverse complement strand
CAAGTGATCAGGTCGTTTGGATCCGGATCTACCGCAGTCAATCTCCCGAGTCGGGCCCCATCGCTATTCTCTGCAACAGCTTGACCCACCAGATCGATGTTGGTCGGGGAATCGTTGACATTCGCGATATCGATCTTCAGCGGTGCCTCGGCAAATGCACCGGCAGCATCGGTCGCCCGAATGAAGACTTGGCGCTCTCCGACGTCCAGGTTTCTCGGGGTACCGCTGAATGTCCTGGTTGCAGAATCAAACCGCAACCACGACGGTAGAGGAACACCAGGCAAGGTGTAGGCGGTCAAACTCAGGGTTCTATCATCGATGTCTTGAAACAGACCCGACGGGACCACATACTGCAACGGAGTGTCTTGAAGTCCGCTTGTCGATGGAAATGGAGGTACAGAGAACGGGGCGTCGTTGACCGGCAAAACCATCTGCTTGATTTCACCGGATGCAACCGAAACCGAATCGGGAGAAACCACCGAGAGAACATCCGCCAAGACTAGACCTGCCGGTCCACTAAAGCCACCTTGGTATTCAGGATCAAGGGCGTAGTACTTCAAGTCTGGGGCTGGCCCAAAGTAATTCGGAGCCGGTATGAATCTCAAGCGTGCCGATGGACCTAAAACCAACCCTGCAGAGGTCGAAAGGTTCGCAAGATCGGTCCAGTCTTGGCCCGCTTCAAACTGCCACTGTCCGTTGCTAGAACTGGCGCTAGTGACGATGATTCCGACACCCAAGGTGGCATCCGGATCGATGACGCCGCGCTCGATGATGTCCTTGACCAACGTCCCCTTGGGGCTGCGATCGTCCTCCTTGATGTCGTCCATGAAACTTGTAGTGGCTTGAGGCGAGTCGTTGATCGACTGCACCCGAACTTGCACAAAACTCGATCCGCGGAAAGTACCTTTGTTCAAGGTGATTTCGATCCGACGGGCGAAGGTATCTGGCGAATCCCCACGGGCCTCAAATCGAATGCACTCGACGATCGCCTCGATCGCCTCCTTGGTCGCAAACGAAGTGAAATTGATGATGAACGAGGTGTCCGAGGCCCTTGAAATCGAACCGATTTGATTTCCATTAAAAACAAGGATTGAATCGGTTTCCGATAGCCCACTGGCGAGTGAATAATCGAGGTTCAGGATGTCGGTCGCTCCAGCCGCCGGCTTCATCTCGATCAGCAGCGAACCTGAAGAATAATCACCTGGTGCAAGGTCGATCACCCGAGCCCAGGCAGCAACCTGCTTGGCAGGCTCGTTCTCGATGTAAGTTAACGAAGCGTTCGATACGGCCACTCCGAATGCCACCGGCATCGAGCCGGTAATCAGGTACTGACCGATGCTGCCGTAATCGGTGTATCCGTCTGGAGGGTTGCTTGTAGGACTACCAAACCCGACCCCGTCGATGCTCAGGTAATAGATGCCAGCGGATATCTGCAAGCCCGAAAAGCCCGCGCGCAATCCGTTGGGATTCGAGGTCGCTACCAAGTTCCCGGAGGCATCGTAGAGTTTGGCTTCGACGTCCAGATTCGCGCTGGAGTTCGCAGGCCAGTAGTTGGTATTGAATAGTGCCGATTCAATCGAGGAACCAAAAGATCCGTCTGCGGCCCGGGTCCAGGTTTGAGTGATGTAAGGGTCGATCGATAGATCAAGCGTCCCGGAACCGGCCTGAAATTGAAAATAATCGACGTCATTCGATCGTTCCACGGTACCGAAGCGGGTGAACACGACGCGGTCGTTTGCATCGATCGGGCCAGTCAATTCCGTCGCGGTAGAATCTTGGTCCCCGTGGTCATCAGAGATAACTCCAAACCCATTGGCAGGGCCGGTAATTACCGCAATATCGTCCGGACCAGAATTAAAGTTTGCATTGGCTCCGCCGTTGTTGGACCCAAAGTATTCGCCAATGTCCCAAGTCGTAACGTTGCGATCATAAGGAGCACCCATCAACGGCCCCCAACTGGTCTCCCCGTTGCCACCGTGACCGAAGTAATACTCCGCATTTTGTTGGAAGGGATTGCTTCCATTGGTCCCATCATGAGATAGTCCCAGCGAGTGACCCACTTCGTGACTAACAGCTAATGAGGCCTGCTCAGGAACGCTATTGAATATGTAGCAGGGCGTGTCGGTAGCCCCCGCCTGATTGTAGCCCCAACGGAAACTACCTATGTACGCGACACCACCACTGCCAGGTCCAGGAAAATCATCGGGTGTCATCACAGCCCGTATCCCCCAGCGATCATCCGAGCCGCCGGTGTTGACCAACGCCGCCTCCCCGGGATCCTCGGTCGTCACATTCACATCGAATGGAGCGTAATCCCCAGCGACTTGTTGCCAAATGATCTGTATATTCCGGAGTTCGTTATCGGTAAACGCAGCTCCATTGCCGTCAGGGTCGTAAGCTGGCGATATGATTGGATCTCGTCCACGACCAGAGTTCCACGGGGTTCCACGAGCGGTGAAACCGTCAAAGTCTAAATAGATCGTCTTGGTCGCACTCGGTCGACTGTGCAGCTTGAAAGTGTCCCCCAAGGGTATCAAACCAGAAGGCCCATTACCGGACCCGCCACCGGCCGAACCTCCGTTCCCAGAGGAACCGTTTGCGGGATCGTCGCTTCCTGATCCAGAGACCGATGGTGGCTGTGGGATAAAGCCGATGAGATTCCCGAAAGGATCGGAATAAGTATCGGCGGCCATCAGCGTTCGAAGCTCAAGTCCTTCGAGAACAAGCCTCCTGAGTGACATCTTCGTGGATTGCTTGGAGCGATACCTGGGACGAGAAAAGAACATACGTAGGCCCTTGAGAAATCGAATCGGTCCTGGGCGAGTTTCGCGGGGAAATAATACGTGTGTGCGCGCACCCCGAAATTCACCGCAGAATATACTAAATCACGAACAGGATTCGAACAAGTTTTTTCGGACCCGCACGGGTGGTTCTTGCCGGAATTACAAGCAAAAACGGCCTTTGCGAGAAAAATTGGGTCGCAAAGGCCGTTTGGAGCATCCAAAGCGGATCAACTGATTGAAGGAATCTCTATCGGGCTCAGTCCCCTAGGGATTTGCGGATCCGCATGCTATAGAAAGACCGCCAAAGGAAAAAGGCTGCAATCGCGCAGAATACGCAGGCTAGTGCCATCGTGACATTGGCTCCCTGGGTTTTCTTCATTTCGACGGCCAAAGCCACGGCCAATAGGCCAAAGAGGGTCGTGAACTTGATCACCGGGTTGAGAGCCACGCTCGAGGTGTCTTTGAACGGATCGCCGACCGTGTCGCCGACGACCGTTGCATCGTGCAGCGGTGTCCCCTTCTTCTTAAGTTCGACTTCGACAATCTTCTTGGCGTTGTCCCAAGCACCCCCGGCGTTGGCCATGAAGATCGCTTGGTACAAACCAAAAATCGCAATCGAGAAAAGATATCCGATAAAGAAGTAGGGTTCCACAAAGGCCAGGCCGAGCGTTACGAAGAAGACGGCCGCAAAGATGTTGAACATACCGTTCTGAGCAAACTTCGTGCAGATCTCGACCACTTTCTTGGAATCCTCGATGCTGGCTTTGGTGACTCCATCGAGCTTGATATTTCGTTTGATGAACTCAACGGCTCGATAAGCACCGGTGGTAACCGCCTGGGTCGATGCACCTGTGAACCAAAAAATGATGGCGCCACCGGTGATCAGGCCCAATACAAACGGAGCATGCATGAGCGAAAGGTTGCTGATTGCTGCTGCATCGGTAAGCCCCTTGGTAAGACTCATGATGATTGAGAAAATCATCGTGGTCGCACCTACGACTGCAGTACCGATAAGCACCGGTTTTGCAGTTGCTTTGAAGGTATTTCCCGCGCCATCGTTCTCCTCAAGCAGGTGCTTGGCAGACTCAAAATCCGCATCGATTCCAAAATCGTTCTTCAACTCCGACTTAATATTCGGCACGGTTTCGATCAAGGACAATTCGTAAACGCTCTGAGCGTTATCGGTCACAGGACCGTACGAATCAACCGCGATGGTCACTGGACCCATTCCAAGGAAACCGAAAGCAACAAGGCCGAAGGCGAATACCGCTGGCGCGACCATCAATCCGCCTAGACCGCCTGTGGGGCCACCGATCGTCGCAATCCAATAAGCGATTGCCATCAAACCGGTGATGCTGGCACCTAGCCACAAGCAGGAAAAGTTTCCTGCGACGAGCCCCGAGAGAATGTTCAAGGATGGACCACCTTCCTCACTGCTTGTTACGACCTCATGGACGTGCGCCGAGGAAGTCGAGGTGAAGACCTTCACAAGCTCAGGAATGATTGCTCCAGCGAGCGTTCCACAAGAGATGATCGTCGAAAGTTGCCACCAAAGATCTTTGTTGTTGTTGAGCTCAGGAATCAGCAGGTAGGAAAAAACATAAGTCAATAGGATCGAAACGACACTCGTCACCCAAACCAAGCGGGTGAGAGGCATTTCGAAGTCCATTTTCTTGGAGTCCGCATAACGAGCTTTCGTCCAAAGCTCGTTGAAGTAATAGGCCGCCACCGACGCGACGATCATCATGGCTCGCATCACAAAAAGCCAAATCAGAAGCTTGACTTGAATCTGCTCGTAATTCGAACCCGCAGAGTTTTGGGTGATGGCAAGCAGGATGAAGGTGATCAAGGCAACGCCGGTCACCCCGTAGGTTTCAAAACCGTCGGCGCTAGGACCGACCGAGTCCCCTGCGTTGTCACCCGTGCAGTCGGCGATCACCCCAGGATTTCGCGCGTCATCCTCCTTGATCTTAAATTCGATTTTCATCAAGTCCGACCCGATGTCGGCGATCTTGGTGAAAATACCTCCTGCGATTCTCAATGCCGCCGCTCCAAGACTTTCTCCAATCGCAAATCCGATGAAGCACGCACCAGCGTAGTCGCCGGGCAAAAACAGCATGATGCAAAGCATCAGCAGCAGTTCGACGCTGATGAGCATCATCCCAATGCTCATTCCCGCCTTGAGCGGAATCGCATAGACCGGATAAGGCATCCCGATCAAACTCGCATGCGCGGTCCTGGAATTCGCAAACGTGTTGACCCGAATGCCGAACCAAGCCACGAGGTAACTTCCAAGAATGCCGATCACGCTAAAGCCCAAGATGATCATCACCTTCATGGCAGGCTGCCCACCCAGGAACCCGAAGTACAGAATGATCACCAAAGCGATTGCAAGCCACAGCGTCGCCAGGAACTTGCCCTGCGTCAAAAGATATGTTTTACAGGTCTCGTAGATCAGTTCCGATACTTCGAGCATGCTCTTGTGCACCGGCATGTTTTTTAGCTGGTTGTAAATCATGTATCCAAAGGCCAAGCCCGCGATGCAGATTACCAAGCCCCCCATGAGCCAAGTTTTTCCTGGTAAACCCATAAACTCAGCTTTGTTTAGGTCCGGCAAGATCAAGTCAGCCTCGCCGTGCATCCTGGCACCTTCGTCGGCCAACAAGAATCCCCCGGAAACCATCATCGCCCCAAGGAAGGCGACCGCGATTAGCCATCGGCCAGAAAGGCCACCCATAAGCTTGCGTATCACTGACATCAGAATTCAGCCTTAAAGACACTAGAAGGAATAAACAGCCCACCGAGCGATCTGGTGGGGGATTTTCCGCCACCGGTTTTTCTCAAGTGCGGTAGGGTAATCTACCGGCACGCATACTTCAAGAAGACATTTTGTCACTCTTGGGCATTCTGTTTTGCTTCAAATACCCTCTAAAGGCGTCCTCTTTGCCATACGATTAGCTATCAAAAAAGAAATCTATCGGCGATCAGAAATGCTTATGCAGCCTCAAGAGGTACGTGCGACCACCGAATCGCAGAGCTTTTCTCAGATACTAGGCCTCTATGGCTAGTTCGATGAAGGCTCGATCCTGGGCATCGACTCGATGACTTTGTCGATCAAGCCGTAAGAGCAGGCTTCTTCGGGATCCATGAATCGATCGCGATCGGTATCTTTTTCGATGGTTTCAAGGCTCTGGCCGCAATGCTTGATCAAGATCTCGTTGAGCCGACGTTTGGTCCTCTGGAACTCCCGGAGATGGATCGAGATTTCCTCGGCGGTTCCTTGCATGCCTGCCAACGGTTGATGGATCATGATCCGAGAGTTCGGCAGCGAGTACCGCTTACCCTTGGCCCCGGCAGTCAGTAGCACAGCACCCATCGAAGCGGCTTGGCCGATGCAGTAGGTTGCTACATCGCACGAGACAAATTGCATGGTATCGTAGATCGCCATCCCAGCGCTGACGCTACCTCCAGGGCTGTTGATGTACATGTGGATGTCGGCTTTTGGGTCATCCGACTGCAAGAAGAGCATTTGGGCCACAAGAGCATTGGCAATTTCATCGTTGACATCGGTCCCTAAAAAGATAATCCGATCTTTGAGCAGGCGGCTGTAGATGTCGTAAACGCGTTCTTCGCGGCCAGTCTTCTCGATGACATAAGGGATCATTGGCATGGATGTTTCCTCAATCTACCTGTCGTTGTGCCGATGGCTTAATAAAACTCTTGACTTGCGAATGCTTAACAAATGGTTTGTAAGAATCGTGATGCGTGTGTGCTACTTCTCTTCGGAGACTTGCTTGGTCAATATCTCGTCAACGATCCCATATTCTTTGGCCTCTAAGGCGGTCATGAAGAAATCTCGATCGGTATCGATGGCGATTTTATCTGCGGATTTGCCGGTATGTTTTGCCAAGATATCGTTCAATTGGGAGCGTAGCCGGAGAATCTCTTTGGCCTGGATCTCGATATCGGAGACTTGTCCGCGCACGCCTCCATGAGGTTGGTGAACCATGACGGTGCTGTTGGGCAAACAGAATCGCTTGCCTGCGGTTCCCCCTGCCAGCAG
>JBJTAQ010000425.1:0-1278 GCA_046090945.1 Pirellula sp. | reverse complement strand
AACGAACGCCGACTCGATATCCTCGGGTGCTTGAGTGTTTAAAAGGGCGGCGGTTTCGGATTGATTTGGGCAGATGAGATCCACATCGAAGAGTTCTTCGGGGAATGGTACTGTGAGTGAATCGGGTACAGGGGCTGGGTTTAGGATCACGGGTACATTATGGACTCGGCATAGCCGGACGATATGAAGGACTGTCTTGATTGGGATTTCCAATTGCAGCATCACCAAGTCGGCTTGGGCGATCGCCGATTCGGCGAGATCTACATCATCCGGAGAGAGAAGTCCGTTGGCACCTGGGACGACCATAATGAAGTTTTTCCCCTGGTCATCGACCGCGATAACGGCTAGGCCGCTAGGCCCTTGCTTGTCGATCAACCATTCCAAGTCGATCCCTTCTTGATCGAGATTTGCTCGCAGTGTTGTACCAAAACCGTCGGATCCAACGGCGGCAAGCATTCCGACTTTTCCTCCTAGTCGAGCGACTGCGACGGCTTGGTTTGCCCCTTTTCCACCGGAGACATAATCGAGTCGGTGGGCGGATTTGGTTTGGCCAACCACTGGAAATTTGTCGAGTCTAACGACCAAGTCCATGTTGACAGAACCGCAGACGAGAATCTTTGGTTTCGAGGATGACAGATCGTTATTCATGGCTGGATTTTGGAGTTGTCTTTCGTGGGCTGACCGAATACTTGGACGAGTTGCTCTTGGAGTTTCGGATGCTTGAGCAGATTTCCGATTTGGATCAGTCGTGATTGAGATTGGGGGTTATGGGTATGGATTTGTATCCAGAGTGTGTTTTTAGGCATACACTCGGGGAAACGGTCGGCCCATTCGATGATTGTGATAGCAGGCTGCTCGAAGAGTTCTTCGATACCTAGTTCGAGGAACTCGTCGCTATCGTGGATTCGATAGGCATCGACATGAAAGATTTCGGGGGTGGTGCCGATGGGGTGGATGAGGACAAAGGTTGGACTGAAAACATCTTCGGGGTTAGCCCCGAGGGATTGAGCAAGGAACTTGACCAATTGCGTTTTGCCGGCTCCTAGGGTTCCTACCAGTCCGATGACGCATGGGAGTTTTTTGGAGAGGATGGGAGCGAGTTGATTCCCGAAGAGTTGGCAATCCTGAATACTTTCGAGCGATAGGCGGAGCGTATCCGGGGTGATTTCCTTGGGAATTATCATGTCATTACTCTTCGAGTTGCTCTTGGAGTTCGGCCCAGCGAGTTTCGGCGGATTCGAGTTCCTCGGAGACTTTGGTCATTTCCTCGTGGAGTTT
>JBJTAQ010000424.1:0-8109 GCA_046090945.1 Pirellula sp. | reverse complement strand
CTCGAGGATTGGGATAGCGAAAGAAGCGGTTTTTCCGGTCCCCGTGCGGGCTTGTCCGAGGATGTCAAAACCCTCGATCGCATGGGGGATTACCCGGGCTTGGATCGGGCTGGGTTTGGTCCAGCCGATCTGGGCCAAAGCTCGCTGCATGATTGGTGAAAGGGGGAGCTCGGAGAAATGCTCCGGCGTCGATGATGTCATATCTGCACTTTCCTATTGAATTCTCTAAGTCTACGATACCTTGGATTTCGCATTTTGACTAATCCAAACCTGCTGTTTTGCCATGGAAATCAATCCAATCGACTATTCTGCCGAGCATCGGCTCTGGGCTCTGGAGTGCCTGGGGCGGCTTGAACATGCTCTTGAGACGTCAGGCGAGGATGCCGATTTTCGACCGGGATTGCTTTGGCAAGCTCCCGATGAGTGGCTCCCGACACTCCTTTTGGCCGAGCGGATTTGCGAACTTCAACAGGCACAGTCCGACGAGTTGGCAGAACTCACGGGACACCCCCGCGCGGTGCTTCAGGAGGCTCTCTTCACCCTGGGCACCTGGCTGTGCCAGCTTGCTCGAACCTGCCCTTCGACATTCGAGGAGCAAACCGCCAAACTTGTACAGTTGCTAACTGCCCAGCGAGCTTTTGAATGCTACCGAGCCTTTCGACGCTATGAGCCCAGCAGGTGCCTCGGGCTTTTCCTGCAAGCGATGCTGCTCAGCGGCCAATCATCCAGCGTGCGATTGGCAGTCGATCTAATGGTCGAGACACCTCCCCTGGATTGGAAAGACACCGCGCACGCTTTATCAACCTTGATGCAATCGACCGAGTGGAAACTCTCCGATGTATTCCCTCGGATCCTCGACAGCCACCAACCGAGCGTCCTTGCTCCTGCCCTGGACTTGGCCAACAGTATGGTTCGCAAGCATGGTGTGACTCCTCATCCAGCATCCTGTAGGTACGAATCGCTTTTGAATATGTTTGGGGGAGTCACCATGCAACTTCAAGCCCTCGAAGAGAACCCTCGTAAGTTTTCGGATAATGTCCAAGCCATCCAGCGCATGCTTTTTGATGCGGTTTCGCTTTTGGTAGCATCCTGCGATTTTTTCGCACTCATGGGGGATTCGCGGGCGATCGGCAAGCTGAACCAATCCATCGAGTTAAAGCATCGGCGGATCAAGCTCGAAGCGGCTTATGCGCTGGTCAAACTCGGTGAGACCCGCGCGTTGGATTTGATTGTCGAGCTATTGAGGGATGATTCCTCTCGCTCTCGTGCAGTGGCTTACCTGCAGGAACTCTCGGCTGAAGATCGAATTGGAGCTGAGTGGCTCACTTCGCTGTCCAAGGCCAAATCGGATCTAGCGATCTGGTTGAGTCAACCTGAGCAGTTTGCCATTCCACCTTCGCGAATCGAGTTGGTCGAACAGCGGACGATGCAATGGCCGGGATTCGAAGGCCCGCAGGAGTGCTTTCTCCTGCAGTTCGATTACGGAGTCGGCGAGGGGACTTATTCGAACATCGGTTTTTCGGGTCCGTTTGCCCTAGCGATGTCCTTGGATATGAAATCCTTCAGCAACGACGCAGTCTTTGCGATGTATTTGGCCAATGACGTCGAGGATCCGTCGGAGTCCAAGGTGGCTTGGGAGTCTCTTTCCGAATCTCAGAAAGACGATTATTTGGATTGGCTCGAGGAATTGCAAACCAAGGGGTTTGATCAAGTTACACCGCTGGCCAGAGTACGAAGCTTGGGATCTGAGGCTCTGGTGTGTCAGGGAATGACCCACGAATCCAGTGCGTGGGGGATTCTTACCGATGGATCATCAGTGATTCGCTGCCCGGTTGGTTCTCAGACATTTGAAACGCTGTTTTTGCAATGGAAAGGCAAACTCGCCATGGAGATTCTCGGCGAGGATATCTAGGCTTTTTCTTGATTCATTGATCGCTGGCGCGGTTTGCGCTACTGAGCAAACTCGCGCGAAGTCGATTCGATTTGTTCCCAAATTTTCTTCCAAGCATCCTGGTCTTCGATTGGAAGCTTTTCGACTGCTGATGCTAAACGAAGCGGTACAAAGATAGGGTCCCGTGCCGTTGCGTCCCATAGTCTCAAAACTTGAACGCGGCGTGGTTGCGTACCGACCGGAAATTCGGAGGCAGCCAGGGTTGTTCTGAAATGATCCAATCCCCGTTGCATTTGTTCGACTGCCAATCGGTATTGCTCGATTCCCCCATGGCGCACCAAAGCTTGTGCATTTTTTAATCGCCAGTACCAAATCGGTTCACCTTCGACGAGCGTCGAAGGGTCGCCCTTTAAGTCGCTTTCGTTCTGTAATTTAGGTGGATTGTTTCGTGTTGAATGGAACTGCATCCATGGAAGAACTTCTTTTTTGGAATCCTCATCTCCTGCTCGTTCGCAGCACAGCAACCAGTGCTCAAGAATCTGATCTTTGTCTGGGAAAGTAACCTCGGGTTTCGATCCATTTTCCGTGCTTGATTGCCACTGACTCGATAAGATCGTTTTGGCTTGTTGCCAGTTGCCCAGTTGCATGAGCTTGTGGGCTTGATGCCCTAGTAATTCCCTAGTTAGGTTGGCTAGGCTCGGGTGCTCAGGTAAGCCTTGTTGGCTCAAGCTGAAAGACTCGTCGAAAAGTTTTGCGCCTTGCTCGTCCTTGAAGTCTTCGAGGAGGAGATGTCCAAGCTGGTGAGTTTGCGCCATCAACTCCAGTCGGAAGTTTAAACTTCCTGGATCATCAAGCGTCAGTAGTCGATGGTTTGTAACACTCGATTCGTACTGCACGATCGCATCGCTGTATCGATGCTGATTCCATAAAAAAAGGCGTAGTCTGATTGGGTTCGAGCCAGATCGAAACGGTATCGAGTAACGCTTGGGAAGTCGTTTAGCAATTCTTTGCGCCGTTGCAAAGCCTCAAGCAGGACCGGTTCGCACTGATCGATTCGGCCGTAGTCAATAAGCCGATTGGCGAGGTTGGAGCAGGCCCAAGCCAACCGTAGTCGTGTCTCCTCGGTTCTATCACCGTTGTTGATGCGTTCTTTGAGCATTCCTAGGTAGGATTCAAACTGTCTAAAATGCGCATCGATATCGCCGGTTCTGAACGTCAACCCAACCAATGCTTGATCCTGGAGCAGGTCCTGAAGTTCTTTTTCTCGATTGAGTTTCTTTTGACCTACAGCAAGAGAGATCAATTCCTGGCGATCGGAAATAGCAGATTTAAAGTAGTCATTCATTTGGTCCAGACGATTGGTTTCTGCAGCTCGGACTGCACGGATAGCATTGAGCAGCGATCGCCCGTGGAGCAGTTCCTCGATCCACTCGGACTCAGGTCGGATTTCAGAGAACAAATCGGTGGACTCTTGGAGATCGTTTTCGGCCAAATCGGCTTGGCCAGTGAGCATCAGGTTGGTAGCCCTCAGGCGATAAGCCCCTGCGAGGGCGATTTTCGCCAAAGCGATTTGTTTGGGAGTAGCCGATTCGATCGCCATCGCTTTCGAAGTCAGTTGTCGGTACCGTTCGATGGTTTGTTCAGCCCATCGCCCTGCTTGAGCTGAGTCACCGTATTCGAAGCTCAGTTTCGAAAGGTCTTCACAGGTTTTTGCGAGTTGCTCCAAATAGTTCCAGGAAGGTGCTTCGATTTCAGATTCATCCCGTTGGATCTTTTCGAAGAACTCAATCGGCTTTTCAAGTAGTTCTCGGCGGACACTGCGAAGTGATTCCGAGTTTTTTAAGGTTTGATTGTCGAGGATCGCTTGGCTGTAGGCTCGCATTGAATCGAGTGCTAGCAGCTCTCTGCTCCTGGCCAAGGATTCTTGCTTTTGAGCCATCTCGCGTGCCAACTGCTCTTGGCCTCGCAATCGTTCTTGCTCTTTCAAGGCGTCAGAAAGTTTGCGAGACTCTTCGGTGAGTCGTTTGTTGTAATTGGCCTGCTGCACGGCGGAGAAAACAGACAGTCCAGCAAGGATTCCACCGAGCAACACGGAGACAGCTACCAGTTTCCGATTGCGATTGCTCCATCTTGCAAGTTGATCGAACCAGGATTCAGCAAGAGCGCTAACAGGTTCACCGGCAAGGTAGCGTTCAAGGTCGGCTGCTAACTCCAAGGCCGAGCCGTAGCGATCTGATGGATCGGGACAGAGTGCTTTCATGCAAACAGCTGCAATGTTCTTCTGAACGTGGGAGTCGATCTGCCTTTGAAATTGAGTTCCGCTATCGGTTTTTCCGCCATCGGTTTTTCTGCGAGCGGAATTTCCCGAGTGAGACTCTTTGGGTGCAAGCCCGGTCAGTATGCAATAGAGAATGGCTCCTAGAGAGTAAACGTCGATTCGCGGCCAGTCGCCAATCGGTTCCGGCCCCTGATTCTCGGGCGCGACAAAACCTAATGTTCCGACTCCCTGACTGTGAGAACGGCCCGAGGCATCGAACTTGGGGGATCCAGCTAAGTTCTTGAGATTCGATGTCGAAAACGACTCGGTGTCCCGAAATACTTTGGCCAATCCCCAATCGACGACGAGAGTTTCTCCGAAGGGACCTATGAGAATATTCGCAGGTTTCAAATCCCGGTGGCAGACGCCCTGGTTGTGCGCATATGCGACCGTATTGCAAGCATCGATCAAGTGGCGGACAAGTATACGATGCTGATTGATGAACTCGGGCGATCCTGGTAGATGCTGATGGTGGTCCCGAATCGCTTGCTGCAGCGTTTTCGCTTCGCCTCCTGCAATCAATCGCATCGTGTAAAAAGGCTGCTGTTGATCGTTGAGGCCCCGGTTATAGATTGGGAGAATACCTGGGTGTTCGAGTTTGGCGCTGATCTCTGCTTCCTGCAAGAAGCGATGCTGGTAGTATTCATCATCTGCTTGACTTGGCCGGATCTCCTTCAACGCAACACGACGACGAAAGTCGTCGTCGATGGCAACATTCACGAGTCCCATTCCGCCATGTCCCAAAGGCTCGATGATATGGTATTGAGTGGATGTCTCATAGCCTTCGGTTTTTCGGAAAGGCTCAGGTCGGTAGATGGACAATCCGAGTTCTATGAGAAGTTCCTGGAGTTCGCTGCGTACCAAAGCTTGATGCTCGCTCGGGAAACCCGATACGTACGAATCCAGGTCTACAGATTTGCCTTGGCGAGCTTGCTCCTCGATCTGATCGCAGCATTGGGCCAACTGCTTGAGGATCTCGATGGGAGGCAGTTGGTTTTCATTCGATACCATATCAGTTAAGTTGGAATTCCAGATGGCTGTTCCAGCAAGCGCGAATCAGTTCCAATCGTGCGGCGATGGTTCTTCGCGTGCAACCAAGTTGCTGGGCGATCTGCGCGTTGCTCATTCCATCGAGTCGCATCAATGCGATCTGAGTGAGAAGTCCGCTGGGATCCTGTTGCTCGAGTTGTTGCATGAGGAATTCGGATTGCTCGGTGATTGCAAGTAGCCAATCCGGAGCGTTTCTCTCGTCGGTGACCCCTTCATGGTACATACGGACACCATGATTAGGAAGGATCTCCCTCGGGACACGTAGCTGATCGGCACGCTGACGCATCCTACGGGACTTGTTACAAGAGATCGTTACCAGCAGTCTCCATAATTCTTGCCGACTTGTAAGATTCTGATACTGGCTATCCTATGCACGCAAAAAGAACTCATGGAAAGTGCTGTGGGCAAGATCCTCTTCGTCGTAACTGTGATCGCTAACGGTCTGCAAATGCTGTCGGGCAATTCGGACTAGTCTCAAACCGAACCGTTGCCAAAGCAATTCAACTTTGGAACTAGTCCGATGACCATGATGGTTATCAAGCAGCCAATTGGTGATCGAACCTGGGTTGGACGAAGAACTCATGTTTGAGGGTAAATGTCCTGAGCGAGAACCTATAAGTTATCCTTTCTTGATGCATCGTAATTATCCGTAATCAAGTTGACAACGCAGAAAAGCTGAAAGTGCAACGGCTGATTAATTTCGGAAATTTTCGAAAAATGATGGCTCAGCTTCAGCTTTTCGTGAGTTTGCGCGCAGGTTGTCTGGTGGAGAGGAGCGGGAAAAAGGTCCTGGGCCACCACCCTGAGCCACTATCAAGTAAGGGGGGTACTCCCACGACAAGTGTCCAGGTCGCCAGCAACATCGCCAGCAACATCGCCAGCGACATCGCCAGCGACATCGCCAGCGGGATTTCCCTCCCCACGCCAGCAAAATTACTTTCCTCCGCTTGCAGACCCGTCTCCAAGTAACTTGATTGCTAGTGCACCTCGACCATCGGGTGCACCGATCCGCCGATCTTGACCCCTCCGCGGGACGACGCTTCTACGGGGACAGACCCCGCGCTTCGAGGGTAATTGTTTGCTGTCATTGAACTGCTGGAGAACCGGGGACGGAGAACCGGGGACAGACCCCGCTAAAGTGCCAAGACTCCGCAAAAATGCCGGTTGGCAAAAACCGGGGACAGACACCCGTTGAGCGACTACGCTTCTACGGGGACAGACCCCGCTCGAGCGTTGAACAGCCCGAGCGGGGGGCAGACCACGCATAAGCCTTCCGCGGGGACGGGACAACTTCCGGGGACAGACTCCGCATAAATGCCGGTAGATTGTTTTGCTGTCATTGAACTTGGCAAAAACCGGGGACAGACACTCGTTGAGCGACTGGCAAAAACCGGGGACAGACCCTGCGCTTTTCCGAGGGACAGACCGCGCTCAAGTGATTGACCGAACTGAGGACATGACCGAACTGGGGACAGACCCCGCGCTTCGAAGGTAATTGTTTGCTGTCATTGAACTGCTGGAGAACCGGGGATTGACCGAACTGGGGACAGACCCCGCGCTTCGAGGGTAATTGTTTGCTGTCATTGAACTGCTAGAGAACCGGGGACAGACACCCGTTGAGCGACTAGAGCTGGGGACAGGCCCCGTTCGAGGGACGAGTCGGAGGGACTATCGCACTTTGGCGTCAAACCGCACGAATCCACCCTCACCTGGCTTGAGCTCTCGGTCGATTTCCCAACGCAGTACCGACGAACCCGCTTCGTTAGGAGTCGTCGAAAAGCGTGCCTCTATGCTCGACTGCTGTGAAGATTCAACATACTCCAATCGTGGAGCAAGCGAATCGGTGACGACCAATTTCGAGACCGGTTGCTCTCCGATGTTGTCGTAGCGAATGGTAAACGAAATGATATCTCCAGGGTTCGCAATCTGCTCAGATGCTACCTTGCAAATCCGAACCCTCGCTCCCTTGTATTCATACAAAGTAAACTCGCGAGGTTGCTTTTGATCGACGATCACAGACGCTTCTTGGCCATCGATGAGCACTTGCAATGCATCGATGTTCGACCAGATTCGAGCAGCGGCCGCCGAAATCGCAAGTTTCGCTGGATCGGTCATGAGAATATTGCCATTGCGAATGATGTCCAGGTCCTCATACGGCTTGAACGCATCGCTGATTTCCCCCATCGGAAGAACCAAGTCGGCTGGCATCGGTCGCTGACGATCCAGGAAGGCTTCGACCACCCTGACCGAATCCTTGGTGTTCGCCTTAAGCGGCGCCATGACCTGGATCGGTGGTAGCTTCTCTTTGATTGTTCCCGGGCCGGCAGGCAAATCCGCCGTTTGAGGCCTAAGAGCAAGTTCCGACTCAAGCACTCCGGTTCGCTTTCGCACACTCCCGAAACGGGGTGCATAGATCGCCACTCGGCAACCTGCTTGCACCTCCGTCATCCCTGTCTTGGTTGTATACTGGATAACGGTATCCTCTGGATCCAATCCGACTTGGGATAGATCCTCTTTGAGCCTCACCGGCGGGTCTCGGTCACCGCCGTCGAAGATGTATTCCTGTGGATCCATGCAGCGTCCTGGGATCTCGCAATCTGGCTCACAAGCCCCCATGGGGCAAGGCCCTTCATGCGGAGTTTTACACCCAGCTTTGCATGCGAGCAGTCCATGACCCAATCGATTCGGGAACATTGGACGGTATGGTCCATGTACCTTAGGTGGACAGCACGCATCGAGAGGAGCTGATCCGTTATGGATCGCCTGAGCACTGGGCTGGCATTCGACAGCGGTCGAGCCGCTGACGACTCGCCGATGCCCGACCGTTTGATAGGGTGATCCACTGACTGGG
>JBJTAQ010000423.1:0-1255 GCA_046090945.1 Pirellula sp. | reverse complement strand
TCCCGAGCTGCGAATCGCCCAAGTCCCGGTTTGCTTGACCACACTTTTAGCAAGACAGGAACAAACTATCGATCATTCCTTTGGCTGGACCACTCCGCAAACCTGCTACGCGATGGCTCACGCTCATCTGGCTTATTATCGGGCAATGGAACGGGCTGGTTACCTGAAAATGATTCGAACGAAAAACGAACTTAGCGATCATTGGAACAGCTATACACAAGCCCACGAGTCGCAAGCCAGTGGGCATGTCACCAGCGCGTCGAAATCGCTCGTTCAAGACCGCATCCCGCTCGGCTTCATCCTCACGATGGAAGGTGCCGACCCTGTCCTGACACCCGAAACGATCTACGAATTCCATGCAGCAGGTCTCCGGGCCTTGGGCCTAACCCACTACGGTACCAATCGCTACGGAGGTGGCACACGCAGCGAGGTAGGGCTGTCGATCGATGCGATCGATCTGCTCGAACATTGCGAAAAACTAGGTATCACCATCGATGTAACCCATCTGTCGGACGTTGCGTTTTGGCAAGTCATCGAACGCTTCGGTGGGAGAATCCACGCAAGCCACCAAAACGCCCGTGCAATCTGCGATTGGCAACGTCAATTCAGCGATGATCAGATCCACGCAGTGATCGAAAGAGGTGGTGTGCTAGGTGTAGCCCTAGACATCATCATGATGCAAAACGGATACGTGCGAGGGATTTCGAAAAACGAAGCCACCTTGGAACGCGCCGTCGATCAAATTTGCCATGTTCGCGAACTGGCCAAGGGATCGGTAGACAACATCGGCATCGGTACCGACCTCGACGGAGGCTACGGCTGCGAACAGACCCCTGCAGATCTAAACAAATACCGAGACGTCCAAAAGATGGGCCCTATGCTGCTCGCTCGTGGCTTTAGCGAGACGCAGGTTCAAGCCATCTTCCACGGAAATTGGCTTCGGTTCTTCCACGAAGCACTGCCGTCGGGCTGAGCAAGGCCCCGGTTTCTCAAGAAAAGTATCCCGACAACTCGCGGCGATAGGCCGACTCGAACTTGGGGAAGATCGACTCGAAAATCGCCGAGTCGGCTGCGCCATGCTGAAAACGCCGCTTGGGAAACACCGGTAGGCCAACTCCGGTGATCTGCTCGACCCCTCGACTGACAATCTGTCCCTTGAGCTCATAGAGCTTGTCGTGCTGCCACTGTGTTAATTCAATGAATGGAATTCCCTCAGCAACCTCGATGACACTCGGCAGTGCAAACGGGCTAAAAC
>JBJTAQ010000422.1:0-9218 GCA_046090945.1 Pirellula sp. | reverse complement strand
TGGACTTTTTTGATGCCATCGATCAAGCTCAATTCCTCGAGAGCTTGTTGCGGTGGCCGAGAATCTAAATTGAGCACACCGATCGCTAATCCTCCTTGCTGTTGCTGCATGCGACCGACGGACATCTGCCCGATATTCACCCCGTGTTTTCCGAAGACCGTCCCGACCTTGCCGATGATCCCTGGGACATCATAGTGGGTGAAGAAGAGCATATGGCCATCGAGATAAGCCTCCATTCGGTAATCGTCGATCGAGATCAATCGCGGCATGCTATTTCCAAAAACGGTGACGGCTGCTTTGACTGTCTGGGCCCCGCCTGCGACTTCCGCAGCCACCGATGAGCTAAAGGCTCCGAGTTCGCGGTTGCGGTGCTCGATCAGATCGATGCTCCGCTCCTTGAATAGCAATTCCGCATTGATGATGTTGACTTCATCGGCCATGGCTCGCTGCAACAAACCGGCACAGAATGCCGACGTCAGTAGCTTGGTGTCTTTGTCGACCACCTCGCCACGGTAGTGCAAACTGCAAGCCCCGACGGTCCCGCTGTGCCATTGCGCCATGAGCAGCCCCAATCGGTAAGTTGCATCGAGGAATCCACGCAAGGCTTCGAGAGTCTTCGGGTCCAAGGATGCGACGTTGACCGCATGCCGGATCTCTCCGGTCTTGAAAAAATTCATCAACAGTTGGATCCCCTCGATCGCAACTTGCGTCTGAGCTTCCTCGGTGCTTGCACCTAGGTGGGGAGTGCAGACGACACCTGGCATGCCGAACAAGGGGCTGTTGGTACAAGGTTCTTCTTCAAACACGTCCAAAGCGACCCCGGCGATGATCCCTCGTTTGAGCCCCTCGACCAATGCGGCCTCTTCGTAAATGCCTCCCCTGGCGCAGTTGATCAGCCGCACTCCAGGCTTGAGCAACTCCAACTGCTTGAGCCCTACCAAGTATTTCGTTTCGTCGGTCAGCGGCGTGTGGACGGTCAAGTAGTCAACCTTGGGCAACATCTCGGCTACCGTTTGAACTTTCTCCATGTGCAGTTTGGTAGCTTGCTCGTCGGACAAAAACGGGTCATAGGCGATAACTCGCATCCCAAAGGCTTGTCCTCGCACGGCGACCTCGCGTCCGATTCGGCCCAGTCCGATCACCCCGAGGACCTTGTCGGCAAGCTGGGCTCCCATGAAGGACTTGCGATCCCATTTGCCGCAGCACAAAGACTGGTAGGCCGGTGCGATCGAGCGCGACAGGGCTAGCATCAATGCAAAGGCATGTTCGGCCGTGCTGAGTGTGTTTCCAGCAGGCGTGTTCATCACGACGATCCCTTGCCTTGTCGCCGCATTCTTGTCAATGTTGTCGGTCCCGACGCCTGCTCGTACGATCGCCTTGAGTCTTTTGTTTCCTTCGAGCGACTCGGCCGTGATCTTCACTCCGCTGCGAACAATCGCTCCATCGAACTGTGCAAGCGATTCTTTGAGCTCTTGGCCCTTGAGCCCATGCCGCTCCTGGTACTCAAACTCCGCGTCGCTTCGGAGCATCTCGAGGCCTTCGGGAGCAATCGGATCCAATACCAAGATGCGGGTCTTCATATCGTTGGTTTCTAAAGGTGATTGGGATTCTGCGGGGTGAGACAATACTCAGCGTCAAGCGTGATACGATGCGAAGTTGTCCATGACTTGGACTAGCAGTTCGACCCCTTGGATCGGCATCGCATTGTAAATACTCGCGCGGATACCTCCGACGCTGCGATGTCCCTTGAGGGAGTCGAGCCCAAGTTTCTTGGCCTCCGCCAAAAACGCATTCTCAAGCTCCTCGCTCGGTAGCTTGAACGTGGCATTCATGAGCGAACGATCTTCCGGTCTAGCATGCCCCTTGTACATCGTCGGATGCCGATCCATCGCGTCATATACCAATCGAGCCTTGTGTTGGTTGATCCGATGCATGGCCTCGATCCCTCCGACGCTCTCTTCGAGCCACTGGGCAACCAAACCCATGACATAGATCCCGAAGGTCGGGGGCGTATTCCACATCGAGTCCTCTTGGGCGTGATTGCGGTAGCTCAGGTACCCTGGCAGATTTTCGCCAGAGCGATCCAGAAGGTCCTTGCGAATAATCACGACGGTCACTCCGGCCGGCCCTGCATTCTTTTGGGCACAAGCGTAGACGATTCCGTATTTAGAAATATCCATAGGTCGATACATGAAGTCCGACGAGCAATCGACGACCAGCGGACAATCAACTTGCCAGTCCTCCTGGAATTGGATCCCTTGGATCGTTTCATTGCTCGTCAGATGCAAATAAGCAGCATCGGGCCGAACGTTGACTTCGCCCTGCTTAGGTAACTGGGAATAACCGTGGGAGGAGCCATCGTAGAGGACTTCGACGGGTCCCTCTTTCTTGGCCTCGCCAAGGGCATATTTACCCCAAGAACCGGTGACGATGTACTGCGCCGGCGATGAGGATCCTCGCAGCAGATTCATCGGCACCATCGAGAACTGTAGCCTCGCCCCACCTTGTAGGAACAGCACTTCATGCGTTTGAGGAATCTTCAGCAGCCGAATCAACCGCTGCTTGGTCTGCTCCTGGATCGCGATGAACTGCTTGCTCCGGTGCGAGATTTCCAAGATCGACGCTCCGCAACCGGGCAAGCACAGCATCTGGTCGCGTATCGTTTCCAAGACGCTTACGGGCAAGACTGCAGGCCCGGCGGAAAAGTTGTACAAGCGTTTTTCGGTCATAGTTAGCAAGTTTCCAAGCGAATCCATTGGCGTTAAGACCCGGGATTTTAAACCAATCCAGCCAGAACGAAAGGACTAAAGGACTACTGCGTGCGAGGCTGCGATTCGATCTGGGCCACTAGCCAATCGTTTGCCATCGACTGACTGGACAAATGGCCATCGAGTTGCAGCGCTCGAGCTTGAGATAGTAGTTTGCCGAATGCAGGCCCTGGCTTAAGACCGGCTTGGATTAGGTCGCTACCATCGATCCAAGGGGCTGGGTTCCACTCTTGAACCGGATGGGACAGTCTTTCTTTGCACTGCTCGAGCCCACAGACCGGCCAACCTCTCAGGCCGCACAGAGACTCTGCGATCATCACCGATTCGTCGAGCCACCCGCGTAGAAGCTTGGGTTGGACTTGGGACCAAGCCATTTGGTCTGCGTTGGCGATCACTGAGGATGCTTCGACGCAAATGCATGCGGACTCGACGATGGCGTTGGAAAGTTTCCAACGCTGCTGGATGATCGCTAAGCTGTTTTGCCAATTCGGATCATCGATGTGTCCTAGATCTCTTTGCAAGGCACCTTGGATACCCCAAGGGTGGACCAAGGAGGCTAGTACCACAGGGAGCGCCAGCGGCACTTTGGGCAAGGCTCCGAGGAGTTCCCGCTTGCTCGCAGGCAGCAGTTCCCCTGCGATCGGATCGAGCAGACCGCATGCATCGAGTTCCTGCCAAGCCCATAGGCGGTTGGGATGCTGAAGGATTTTTTCGAGTTCGGTTCCGATCCGCTCGCCGCTGACGAGTCGAATTCCTTGCGCGGATTCCTGAATGGCTCTGCGAGTGGCTGCATCGAGTTCAAAGCCATATCGGGAGGCGAAGCGAATGGCTCGAAGCATCCTGAGTTTGTCTTCGCTGATACGAGCATAAGGATCACCGATGGCTCTGAGGATCTGTTTCTCAAGATCAGCTTGGCCACCGACGAAATCGATCACTTTCTGAGCGATCGGATCGTAGAACAGTCCATTGATAGTAAAGTCTCGGCGCTGGGCATCTTCTTCGGCCGTGGCATACTCGACCCAATCCGGACGGCGGCCATCGGAATACGAGCCATCGGTCCGAAAGGTTGCGACCTCGACTTGGCATCTTTTTTTCGCGATCCTGCCATGCACCAATACCACTCCGAATGCTTCGCCGACGGCGCGTGTGTGCTCAGGTCCAAAAATCTCTCGAACTTGGTCTGGCGTGGCGCTGGTGGCTACATCAAAGTCTTTAGGAGTCAGCCCCAGCAGTGCATCTCGCACGCAGCCGCCCGCATAATAGGCGACATAGCCGCGCTCGACCAACCTGCGAACGATTTCATGGGCGAACTGCCGATCGATGGAACTTGCGGGAAAGAGCGGTTCCTGAGAGGTCATCTTGTTCGTTGCTTGTTCCGTTCCTTGTTCAATGTGCTTATACTTGGGGAATGAGTTCTAAAGATCTTGATTCTAACCCAAGCCAACCCCAGCGCCAGCCTGCTTGTACGGAGGATTCCCTCGTACCGAGTCCGAACTCGGGACCTTCTCGGGATCGGGGACGGCATGCGGTAGTCGGGATTCTCTACGAGGAACGACACTTTCTGGTCATCCGACGTTCGCAATTTGTTCGGGCTCCTGGCTTATTGTGCTTTCCCGGGGGTGGGATCGAGCCGGGAGAGGACTTCCAGACGGCCGTCAAACGTGAGTTGATCGAAGAGCTCAGTCTGCCGGTCGAGGTGCTTGGTCATATCTGGACGAGCCAAACGCGCTGGGGGACCAAGCTTGAGTGGCTGGCCTGCCGTCGAGACCCGAGTCACGAGCCGGCGCCAAATCTCCAGGAGGTTGAAGAGTGCTTGTGGATGAGCGTCGAGATGCTCGAAGGCCGAGAAGACCTGCTCGGAAGCATGCCGGAGTTTCTTGCAAGCCTCCGGGCTGGAGTATTTGGCGCGTACTTCGGAACCTAAAACTGGATCGATATCCAGACACGCTCCCTGTATTTACTGAGGTTCCGAATGGCTTTTCAGCGTGCTTGGCGTTTGGCAAGTTCGTCGCGAAGTTGCGCGGCAAGTTCGTATTGTTCGCTTTTGACAGCTTGATCGAGTCGCTGTTGCAGGGAAGGCCCTACTTCGTACTCTTCGCACAGGGAGTCCCGAAGTTTATGCAGTTGCACAACCATTTCGTCCTCTTCGAACTCCTCCTCGGCTCCGTGATCGACGAACAAATCGCGCATTTGCTCGAGTCCATCTTCGAGCACAGAAATCGCTTTCTCCGCGTCGGCTTCGTCCAAAGCCGCCAGCGCGGCGGCTTGAGTTCGATGGAAAAGAACAAATGGCCTGTACTGTTCGTGGCTGAAGGCCCAGTCTTCGTCTGGAGCATGATCGAGGCAAACATCCATCAATGCCAAGGTATGGTCCGCATCCTCGACCGCGCGGTGGTAGTGCTGCAGACGCAACCAAGAGATTCTGCGATGGTAATACTGCATGAACTCGCGGTCGGCCTCGAAGCACTGCTCTTCGTCCATGATAAAGTCAGGAGATCCTTCCTCGAAATCGAGCATCTTGTCGAGAAAAGTTGGGAATCCATCAACGGATTGTCCGTCTGGTCGCCCCTGGGTCTCCATCTGGAGAATTCCAAGGTCGATTCGCATTTGGATGACGTCTCGCCCGTCGGTTCCTTTGACAAGCCGAACCGATGGGGAGTGAGGATCAAACTCCCAATCGCGAAGAACTTCGTCGAGTCCTTTGGATGAACCCATGGCACTCTTTCTATTGTCTGAATGCATACCGCGAGGTCGTGGTTTCATTTCGATGGTTGCATCACCAAAATCGAAAAGTCGGCCCCCGCGCCCGAGCACAAAGAATAACTATCCTCGATCTGAATTTCCAGAACCGATCGTTATTTTATCGCACCTAGCGATGTGTGTGGGGAGACGGGTCCAAGGCCACTTTCGATGCTTGGCTCCTTTCGACAAGAAGTGTTCGCAGTTGAAGCCCCATGGGCTAGCCCTTCGTACCTAATTTCTACAGGGGCCTGCAACGAGATCGGACCGAATTCCCGCAAGGACTTGCCCGAAAAGTTTTCATCGACTACCGATCACTAGGTGCCGAGGCTGAGCGAATTCGCAAAGAAAACACGGTAAGACACCGTGCTGATGCTGTATCGACACCCTGGAAAAAGCCTCCCGGATCTCAAAGGCCTTTGCTAAAATTTCGTCCTTCGTAGAACATTCACTCGTTAAGATGCTCCACTGGGCTCCTGAAAACTTGGTTTTTCCTGAATCAGCCGAGCCCGTCAAGATCCTTGCAACCCCCCCAAAAGGCCTAGTTTAACCCGACATTATCTCAAGCTATTTCACTGGAGCTTCCAGGCAAGTGGTTTGGATGAACTCAAGGGCACCCACGCATGCAGCAACTGGTTTACAAACATACCCTCGACAATGGACTGGTAGTCCTAGGCGAGCCCATGCCATGGCTCGAATCGGTCGCGTTTACTTGGATGTTTCCAGGAGGCACCGCCAGAGAGCCTGCCAATCGTCTGGGACTTGCCGGTATGACGCTGGAACTCTCCCAGCGCGGATCGGGCCGATGGTCGAGCCGCGAAGTGGTTGAGCAATTGGACTTTCTAGGTGTCGAGCGCTCGAGCAGCGTATCGAGTTTCTACACGAGCATCAGCATGTCGGCGATGGCAAGCGTCCTAGAGACGACGTTTGAGGTTGCCGCAGCGATGGTCCGCGAACCTCACTTTCCCGAGGAGGAACTCGAGGAGGTTCGTCAATCGGCACTGCTTGAATTGGCAGCGATCGAAGATGACCCGGCACAAAAGTGCTTTGTCGAGCTTAAGCGTTCGCGATTTGCAGATCCATTCGGTAGATCCTCGTTGGGAACTGGACCTGGTCTCGAATCGGTCAACCATAGCGACTGCATCGAGTTCCATCAGCAAAACGCAAAACCCAAAGGCTCGGTGCTTTCGATTGCCGGTCGATTCGACTGGGATGGGTTTCTCAAAATCGTCGAACGGGAATTAGGTTCATGGACAGGAGATCGGGCAAGCGAGCTCGGAGAGGTCGAGCCCCAGATCGCTTCGCTTCATATCCCACACGATAGTCAACAGACGCACATCGCTCTTGCCTACGACTCGGTTCCTTATCAGCACCCCGAGTACTATCGAGGCCGTGGGATTGTTGGAATCCTCAGCGATGGCATGAGTTCCCGGCTGTTTACAGAGGTGCGCGAAAAGCGAGGACTGGTCTACGCCATCTCGGCTTCTTCCCATTCCCTAAAAAACTGCGGCAGCGTCTTGTGCTATGCAGGGACCACTTCGGCGCGAGCCCAAGAGACGCTCGATGTGACGATCCAGACCATCGAGTCGATCACCCAAGGGATCGAGCCTGGAGAGCTTTCGCGGCTGAAGTCGAGGGCTCGGACCTCCCTGGTTATGGAGCAGGAGAGCAGCCAGTCTCGATCGAGCCAATTGGCCTACGATTGGATCACACTCGGACGCACCACCACTCGTCAAGAAGTCCTAGGGGAGATTGAGCAACTGACAGCCGAGAATCTGATCGAACACTTTTCTAAACATCCTCCCAGACGCTGGACGCTCGTTACCATCGGCCCGGAGCCTTTGGAGTTTCACCATGAAGTTTAATCAAGTTACCCTCGACAATGGATTGGAGATTATCGCCGAAGTCAATCCGGATGCCTTTAGCATGTCGCTTGGGTATTTCGTAAAAACTGGCTCGCGGGATGAGTCCAGCGACGTTGCGGGCGTGAGCCACTTTCTTGAACATATGCTGTTCAAAGGCACCCCGCGCCGAACCTCGGTCGACGTCAATCGAGAGCTCGATGATTTGGGGTCTCAATCCAATGCATTCACCTCCGAAGAACAGACCGTCTACTACATCAGTGTGCTTCCGGATAATCAATTTCCCGCTCTGGATCTGCTCTCAGATATGATGCGACCATCGCTGCGCGATGATGATTTTCAGACCGAAAAGCAAGTCATTCTCGAAGAGATCGCCATGTACGACGATCAACCTCCATACGGCGCCATGGAGCGAGCCATGGAGGAGTTCTTTGGCGAACACCCTCTGTCGAGGCGAGTCCTGGGGACCAAAGAATCGGTCTCGGGGCTGACTGCTGAGGCCATGCGAGAGTATCACTCGAAGCGCTACGCTCCGAACAACCTCTGCTTGGTCGCTACCGGGGCAGTCGACTTCGATGCTCTAGTTGCCGAGACTGACAAGTTGACCAAGCACTGGAAGCCAGCCCAGGTGGGACGCAATCTGTATCAACCCCTGACGAGGTCTAAAGAGATTCAAATGGTCCACCCTCCTGCGACCCAGCAGTACTCGCTGGAGTTTTCCCCGGGCCCAGGATATATGGATTCCCATCGCTATGTCACACGCGTTCTTGCAACTATCCTCGGTGACGATTCCGGCAGTCGACTCTTTTGGGAGTTGGTCGACAAAGGTTTGGCCGATGCAGCGGTTTGCTATACCTACGAATTCCAAGACTGCGGTGTCTTTGGTCTGTACCTTGCCGGCGACCCGGATCAGCAGCAGGACAACTGGGAGTTGATTCAATCGATCGTCAACGATGCGTCCGGCAAACCGATCTCGGAACGCGAGTTGGAATTGGCTAAGAATAAAATCTGCTCGGGGATTCTTCTGGCGGCCGAAAGGCCCTCGAATCGACTGTTTTCCATCGGTGGTTCATGGCTCTCACGGCACGAGTACCAGACGGCCAGCGAGGTCAGCCAACACTATCGCTCCGTGACGATCCAGGAGGTTCAAAAGGCCTTCGAGCAACTTCGCCAACGCACGGCAGTCCAAGTATCGGTCGGTCCTGAAAACGTTTCTTAATCCATCGCCTGGTATCTCTCATGGACTATTCGCAATCCAATAAAATACGCAGGATAAGATCGCGGTACCCCTCGCTTGAGCGGATGCACAACGGCAAGCCGCTCGTGTACTTGGACGGACCTGCCGGCACCCAAGTTCCTGAGTCGGTCGCCCGCCGGATCTTGGATTGCATGATCCACCACAATGCGAACCGAGCTGGTAAATTCGTCACCAGCAACGAAGTCGACCGGATCATGGACCAAGCCCACGTGGCTGCTGCAGACCTCTTGCAAGCCGATGACCCGCGGTCGATCGCCTTCGGCCCGAATATGACCACCTTGACCCTGGCCTTTTCCCGTGCCCTTGCAAGGACTTGGTCCCCCGGCGATGAAGTCGTAGTCTCTAGCCTCGACCACGACGCGAATTACACTCCTTGGGTGCTGGCCGCCAAGGATGCCGGCGCGATTGTGCGAACCATTGCAATACGGCCAGAGGATGCAACGCTCGACATGGGGTCGCTTGAGTCGCTGTTGAATCCCAAGACCAGGCTTGTCGCCGTGACGGCAGCGTCCAACGCGGTCGGATCGCTCACCGACATCCCGGCGATCGCCAAACTTGTGCATCGGGCCGGTGCCGAGCTTTTTGTCGATG
>JBJTAQ010000421.1:0-7531 GCA_046090945.1 Pirellula sp. | reverse complement strand
GTCGAGCAAGATAACCCGCCGGCACTCGGGCCAGCAGGTACCGTCTATGCAAACATGGAAGATTGGATCCGGTATCTCCAAGTCCACCTGCGAAGCAAAGCGGCAGATTCACCCGCGATTCAGCTCGCCGAGACGTCCTTTCAGGCACTACACCAACCTGAGGACCAACAGGAATACGCCGGCGGTTGGTTCGTGATTCGAAGGAATTGGTCCAAGGGACCGATCTATACGCATAACGGTTCGAACACCGTTTGGTACTGCGTCGTATTCCTGGCTCCGACCGAGGGCCGAGGGATCTTTGCCGCAAGCAACCTTGGGCTCGATGCCGCCGATCCATGCGACGAAGCATTACAATGGATTCTCAAGAACCTCTCGTTTTAATCACCTTCGTCCTCTCTCCAACCTAAACACATCCCTATGAACCGAACTTGGCATTCCACTTGTGTCATCGCCCTGCTTGCACTGCTCGAATTGCAATCCAATCCAAGCTCGGCCCAGGAGCTAGCACCGAAGAATGTCATTCAAACCGAGAACCTCAAAACTCCAAGCCGAGATTGGCAGTTGACTCGCGTGCGGGTCGACGAGAGTCGATACCGCTCGCCATGGATCGAAGGCTACTGCTCGCGCCAAAGCGTCAGGGCTGGCGAATCGATCGACATCAAAGTCTCGACCAAGCCGGCTCGATCCTTCCGCATCGAAATCTTTAGAACCGGTTACTACGACGGTGCCGGTGCACGCTTGATGACCACCATCGGTCCGCTCGAAGGCAAGACCCAGCCAACTCCGACCCTCGGCGAAAAAAATCTCAATGAATGCCAGTGGGACACGAGCCATCGACTCACGATCCCGACTGACTGGATTTCAGGAGTTTACCTCGGACGCCTGACGACCATTCCCGACTCCGAACAAGAGCCATATTGGCAAAGCTACATCATCTTTGTAGTCACGGACGATCGGCCGTGTGAAGTCCTCTTTCAGTGCTCTGATAATACTTGGCAAGCCTACAATCAATGGCCCAGCAAGTACTCTGTCTACACCCATCCGAAAGGGAACCAAGGCCCTTGGGCCGACGTCAGTTTCGATCGGCCTTACGGACGCGAAGCGCAATTCGATAGCGTTGTGAACGATCCACTGACACAAGGCTCCGGCGAGTATCTGCCACTGGAGTTCCCACTGGCATACTGGCTCGAACAACAAGGCTATGACGTCTCTTACTGCTGCAACAGCGATATGCTCACGGCCGATCGGGGGCTCAAAGCCCGCTCGTTTATCAGCGTCGGACACGATGAATATTGGGATATTCGTCAGTTTCGATCGGTCGAAAAGATGCGTGACCAAGGGGTGAGTCTCCTGTTCCTGTCAGGCAACAGCGTCTGCTGGGTTTCACCCTTTCGAAACAGTTTCGATGGCAGGCCCAATCGCATCTTCTTTCGCGGTGGGCCCTATGGCGCCAATCGACCGATCACCGAAGCCCGTGCCAAAGTCCATGGACCGTTTCCGGAACGAGGACCCGACGAAGGGTTCCTCATGGGCGCTAGAAACGTTGAGCCAGTCAACGGTGGTGGCGATTGGATCTGCACCATGCCCGAGCATTGGATCTTTGAAGGGACCGGAATGAAGAAAGGGGAGGCTATCCCTGGCTTGATCGGTTGGGAATACCACGGTGACCCGGCAGATATCCCCGGACTGAGCATCGTCGGAAGCGGGACCGCATGGGTCAGCGGACAAACTCCCCAGACCTGGACGGCGACCGTTTACGAAGGCCCCAACGGGAACGTGATCTTCAACGCTTCGAGCATCTTCTGGGTTCAAGGTCTTTCAGATCCGCCAGGGCACACTCTGCCTTGGTCCCACTGGAGTCGGCCGCACGGCCCTGACCCACGCGTGCAGAGGATCACCAAGAATGTCCTCGATCGAGCCTTGGGAAAATCAGCGAACAAGTAACCAAAGCAAAACCCCCATCGGCAAACAACCGATGGGGGCTAGCTAGCTTCTCAATTTCAAACCCACCAACTCATTCCTAGAGTTTGAGCCCTAGGGCTTGGGTTGCTCTTCGACGAGTTTGGGAACCGACGGTTCGGTAACCACGGGTGTTGCTTCCGTCGTTTGGATCGCCGGAGCATTCACGGGCCCGGGGACCACGTTGCCGAAAATCATCGGACCCATACCACCGGGCCCTGAGGATGCTGGGTTGTAAATGTAGATCGCATCAAGAGCCTTGGTGATCCTCAGTTGGCACTCGGTCAAGTGGGCTGCCGAATAGGGGTCCATCGCAGTACCGCCAGCAAGCACTCCGTCGACCTTCTTCTTGAGTTCCTTAAGCTGCATCAGTGACAAGCTCGTGATGGCTTTGTTGCTCGAATCAGCCGGAACAGCCAAGTCGATTAATCGCTCGAGGTGTTCACGCTGTAGATTGCGTCTCCACGAACTGATGCGAGGCTTGCGTGCCGAGACATCGCCCTCGGGGTTTGCTCCGAGTTCGGACCAAACTTCAGCTTGGACCTTGTCGAGCATCTCGGGGAGTGTCAATGCATCTTGGTCTCTAGAGACGAGCATTTCATTGTCGTAAACACGACGCAGCGTGGTCGGATTCATGAGCATCGTCAATGCGCTGGCTTGGATACCTAGGATCCGATCGTGGACTGGGAAGGTTGATTCGCCCATCGAGCGAACTCCCTCGTCGATCCATTTATCATTCGTCAGTCGGCTCAAGATCGCATTCGAGAGCCCGAAGGAATCGTCTCGGAACGAATTTCGGATGACGAAATCCAGAGCCTTACGCTGCTGATCGGCCGGGATCGGGATCAAAGATTGCCGATTGCCCGGATCCCCCTTCTTGTCTCGGTTGACGGTTGCCCCACCGATCCAGTTGGCCATCATGCTGACCGCCTTGGTCTGCTCACCAAGGGTTAACTCATACCCGCGCCGAGCCTTGCTCCAGCTGTCGCCGTCCTTGACGAATTTGTCAAGCAGTCGTTCGCGATAGAGTTTGACCAAACGCATCTGGTTCTCGCAGTAATCGAGCGGATCCTTCGAGTAGTCGTAGCGTCGGGCCAGTGGGTCCGGTCCACCGGTATCTTCGTCCGTTGCGTACTGAAGCTCCGGCTCGCTAGATCGCTTGAGAATATCCGAAAGCTTGTTCTCCTCCGGAGTGTATCCGTACTCGATCGCCCAGTAATCGTAAGGACCGATCCCGATCATCGTGTAATCGCCTCGAGTCTCGCTATCGAGTTGGTAAGGCATATTGATCGGGATGTAATCCATGACCGACGACGCGATGGTGCGTTGGCCTTTGACACCGTTGGAATTGATTTCCTTGAGGGACAACGTGCTCGATGCTTTGAAATTGTGCCTGAGACCAAGCGTGTGGCCGACTTCGTGAGCAACGAGTTCCGCCAATAGCGGTCCGATGAACGACTCTGGCATGCCATCGAGCATTTCTTCCTTAGGCTTGTCTGCCTTCTTCTCTTCAGGCTTGCCACCGGCTGGAGCAGGTTCCTGTTCGGCTAAAAACTGACCGTTTTCGTCCATCAAATCCAAAGCCAAACGAGCCATCGACATGTCCATCTGCTTGCCATGAGCAGCATTGCAGTAGCCATTGACTTGGCTGGTTCGTCCAAACAAACCGTCAAAGGGTGAGGCACCCATCAATTTGGTGTCGAGCTTGGTCAGCGGATGACCTGCATACGGCAGTTGCGATTGCAGAGCGTAGATGCTTTGCAAGTGCTTTTGGTTGGCTTCTGGGGCCAAGCGAACTCGAGGATCCCATGTCGGATGCGATCCGAGCCAAGCGATCGTTTCAGGAGTCATTCCTTCCATGGCGATCTCAGGCATCAAGTCGTGGTACTGGAAGTTGAAGTGTCGGATCCAGCCGTCGGTCAGGACCACGTCGGCATCGAGAATCTCGCCGGTCATCGGATGAACCCGACTTGGACCAATCGCTGTTCCGACGTCGTTGTTGAGCCAGCGGATGAAGTTGTACTGAACATCTTCAGGGTCCAAATCCATCGTGGCTGGGGATCGAGGATCCTGATAGAGGACTTCGATCGCATCGGAATATCCGATCTTCTCAAACGCCTTGTTCCAATATTCGATCCCTTGCTTGACCCATCGGCGATAGCGAACCGGAGTGGTGTGCTCGATGTAGAATCGAATCGGGGTCACCGGAGGACTGACCTTCAGGCTAGGATCCCGCTTTTCAAGCCGCCATCGAGTGATGTAGCGGACTCGCTTCTTGTCATCGTCATAGCTCCCCAAGTCGGTGTAGTTGGTGACGAAGTAACCGACACGTTGATCGGCTTTGCGAGGCCGGTAGCCAGTGTCCTCAGGCACTTCGCTGAACGAATAATGGATCGTTTGCAGCTTGCCACCTGCAGTGACCACTTCGAAAGCAAGCTCGGTGTTTTTCGTAAAAGGCTTGGCCTTCACCACTTTCGTAAGCTGCGGATCTTGGATCCGTACACTTGGTCCGAAGAACTTGCTGGCGCTGCCTACGAACAAGGCATCGGCATCGATCACCGGACCGCCCTGGGGTGCCATCGTCACGATGGGAATATCCAAAAGAACCGTGTCGGTGAATAGTCGCTTGACCGACGACCGCGATTCGGGCTCGCCGTTGGATCGAATGCTCAGTTCCGGCAGGATCAGCGCCAGTCGCTTGTTGTACATCCTCCAATACACGTAGTAGTCGCCCGCTTGGAGGCCTGCGAACTTATCGCCACTGCTGACCGTAAGAGCGATGAAGTACTTCTTGGTCAGCAGGTCCTTGGGCAACTCCATCAGAACCTGGCCGTCCTTGTCCCGAACCCAGAGTTTGCACAGTGCGCCTCGGTCCGGAGACTTCGATTCGACCTTCGTGTACCCCTCGGTCACTTTGTCGAAAGGAGGGTACTCGGCTGCAGGTGCCTCTTGGCTATAACCGACACTCGATGGGACCAGACCTGCAAACAGGCTCAGCCCCAGGGCGGCACCTCGTGCCAGTCCCCGAATCACTGAATGACGATGATCTTTGTTCATTCGTTTATCCTAAGAAAGATTGAAAAACCAAGTTGTTACCGATGACGTTCGAAACCAGGAGCGTGGGAAACCTAGGTCGGGTTTTGGCAGGTGAGCGGGCTTTTCCGACGTCAAATCATGCCAAGTTTGTCCGAGGAGCTGAGAAATTCGACAAACCCGGTTCAAACCGGAAACTTTGCCAAGTCTTCACATCCCCCGCAACCCAACCTTGCTCAGTGCTCATCGACTCGTGGACTCATTATGAACTGCCCCCGGAATTACTTCCACAAAAACCAGCCCGTTCGAACCGGTTTTCAGCCAAAACCCACCCGATTGGCTTCGATCATTCAAAGGATCCCTGAGTTCCAAAAACCTCGAAAACCCGAGCCACCTAAATCGCTTTTTTTAATGCAGCTTGTCACAAAGCAGTTGGATTCATAGCGAACTCGGAAAATTCTTTCTTTTTTGAGAGAAATCTGCCCGTGATGACCCCAAGATTACGTCTTTATTATCGTGGGGGGCGTCGCCCGGGCTCCTCACCAACTAACAAGGGTGCATTCGAGTGTCAGCTTGAAGTACCCAAGCGGGTTGCTCATCTGTCCTGACGCGCCCAGACCCACGAGGCTTCCATGCTTCGTGGGTCTTTTTTTGCTTTCATGTCATGTTATTTCGCAATAATCGCAGGGAAAATAGCGGAAATTGGATGCGCGAATGTTGCTTCAATCTGTCGCGGTCGAAAGGTTGCCAAAGACTTCGCAAAGGGCTGAAATTGGGCCGATGCTGAGGATACAATCGGGACCTACGCTCGTACCCCCACGCTAACGAACCTGATCCTCGCACGGATTCGATCCTGACATGAGCCAACACGCAGCCGCCGACGCTGGGAATTTGGAATATTCGACACAAGAGACTCTGGAAAAGTACAGTTACGACGACGACATCGTTCGCTGGTTCGTCTTTGCAACGATCTTTTGGGGTTTGATCGCAACCTCGCTTGGCGTGGTCGTAGGGTTGCTGTTGGTCTTGCCTGAGTTCTCGGAGAACTTTCGAAGCGATGTAGGCCAGGTGCTCTCGTTTGCAAGGCTTCGTCCTCTGCACACCAATGCTGCGATCTTTGCCTTCGCTGGCAATGCGATCTTCGCGGCCGTGTACTACAGCACCCAGCGATTGTGCAAGGCTCGCATGTGGTCCGATGCGTTGAGCCGGCTTCACTTCTGGGGCTGGCAAGCGATCATTCTGGCCGCAGCTTTGACGCTTCCACTGGGATTCACGCAGAGCAAAGAGTACGCGGAGCTCGAGTGGCCGATCGACATCGCGATCGCGATCGTTTGGCTATTGTTCTTCGGCACGAACTTTCTGATGACGCTTGTGAATCGCCGCGAGCGGCATATGTATGTAGCCCTATGGTTCTACATCGCAACGATTGTCACCGTCACGGTCCTGCATGTATTCAACAACTTGGTCGTACCGGTTGGCTTGGGAAAGAGCTATCCAATCTATGCAGGTGTTCAAGATGCCCTGATGCAGTGGTGGTACGGTCACAACGCGGTCGCTTTCTTTTTAACGACTCCCTTCTTGGGATTGATGTACTACTTTCTACCCAAAGCGGCCGATCGCCCCGTGTTCAGTTACAAGCTGAGTATCATTCACTTTTGGTCGTTGGTCTTCATGTATATTTGGGCTGGTCCCCACCACTTGCACTATACGGCACTTCCGGAATGGGCCAGCACTTTTGGGATGCTCTTTAGCGTCATGCTCTGGATGCCCTCTTGGGGGGGCATGATCAACGGCCTTCTGACCCTGCGGGGGGCTTGGCACAAGGTCACTACCGATCCGGTTTTGAAATTCTTCGTCGTCGGCATCACCTTCTATGGGATGGCTACCTTCGAGGGACCGATGCTCTCGATCAAGAGTGTCAATGCATTGTCCCACTACACCGATTGGACGATCGCTCACGTCCATTCAGGGGCTCTAGGTTGGAACGGATTCATGACCTTTGGCATGATCTATTGGTTGCTGCCAAGGCTGTATCAGACCAAGCTTTATAGCACCAAGTTAGCCGAATGGCATTTCTGGATTGGGACGATAGCGATTCTTTTGTACATCATTCCGATCTACATCGCGGGGATCACGCAAGGGCTCATGTGGCGGGAGTTGACACCCAAGGGGGATTTAGCCAATACCTTCATGGACACTGTCCCTGTGCTGATGCCCTTTTGGTGGGCTCGGGTCTTTGCCGGCTTGCTTTATGTTTCGGGGATCGTGCTACTAGCCTACAACGCGATGATGACTTGGATGTCCCGACCGGCGAAATACGATGTGCCGGTCTACTCGGCACCGCGACTGAGCCGCACCTACGTCGAGAGGGTCCAAGACACGAGCCCCTTAGATGGCGTACCTGTCTTGGAGTTCGCGACCAAACTCGATCGGCTCAATCGAATGAACTGGCACCGCGCCTGGGAACACCTGCCGGTCAAGTTCACGGCAATTACAACGTTGGCGGTTTTGGTTGCCAGTGCCTTCGAGTTGATTCCCA
>JBJTAQ010000420.1:0-1969 GCA_046090945.1 Pirellula sp. | reverse complement strand
GCGAAAGCCTGGGATTGCGGCGCGGACTTGGTGAAAGTCTTCCCGGTCCGAGGGTTGGGGCCAAATTACATCAAGGATGTGCTAGCACCGATGCCCCATCTGAAACTCATGCCTACCGGAGGTATCGACTCCAAGAATGCTCGCGACTACCTAGCCGCTGGTGCTGTCGCTGTCGGGGTTGGCGGAACGCTCTGCTCTCCGGCGTTGGTCGAACAAGGAGACTGGGGGGCGATCCACAAGGCTGCAAGCAGCATCGTGCACGCCTGCCGCGAGTAGCATAGCGAAAGATTTGAGCGTGGGTTAGCCATGGAAACATACGATTTAGAGAGGCTCCATCGGCTCGACAGGACGGCGGTCTGGCACGCGTTTTCTCAAATGGCCGAATACGATGGACTTATCATCCAAAACGCCGAAGGTAGTTGGCTGACAGACATTCATGGCAAACGGTACTTTGACGGTGCCAGTTCCCTGTGGTGCAATCTCTTTGGCCATCGAGTTCCCGAGATCGATCAAGCCATCGTCGAGCAGTTGGGAAAAGTTGCTCATGTCACCAATTTGGGCATGAGCCATCCAGTGACGATCCTCCTGGCAGAAAGATTGATCAAGGCCGTCGGACGTGGCTTGGAGCACGTTTTCTTCGCCGGCGACGGTGCCAGTGCCGTCGAGGTTGCGATGAAACTCGCCTTTCAATACTGGCGCCAAAAGCCCAGTCCTGAACCGAATCGCACTAGGTTCCTTGCGCTTGGCAACGCGTACCATGGAGATACCATCGGTACCGTCAGTGTTAGTGGAGTGTCGCTGTTTCAGCAAACATTCGAACCGCTCCTTTTTGATGTTTTGCGAGGTCCCTGTCCGGACAACTACCGCAGGCCAGAAGCGATGAGCGAAGCCGAAGCTTGCGAGTATTACCTGAACGCCTATCGCGAGTTGCTTGAAAAACATGGGCCAACTCTGGCGGCAGTCCTTGCCGAGAGCTGCATCCAAGGTGCCGCGGGGTTTGTCATGCAGCCACGCGGATTCATCGCTGGGCTGGCCAAGTTGTGCAAGCAATACGGCGTCCTTTTGATCGTCGATGAGATTGCAGTCGGCATGGGACGAACTGGTCGAATGCTAGCTTTGGAGCATGATGAAGCATTTGCTGGCCACACGATAGCCCCAGATTTTTTGTGCCTAGGCAAAGGTCTCACCGGAGGCTACTTGGCCATGAGCGCGACGCTTGTGAGCCATCAGATATGGAAGGCTTTTTTGGGGGAGTATTCCGAGCACAAAACCTTTTATCACGGGCATACTTATGGAGGTAATCCGTTGGCTGCGGCGGCTGGACTGGCCGTCTTAGACATGCTTGAGGGAAGGGTCGCCCAGGGTCGATACGGTCTGGATGCAATCACCGCAAATGCTGTCATTCTTGAGGACTGCTTGGCACCACTCAGAGAGCTTCCCTATGTAGGTGACGTACGTCAGTTGGGAATGATGGCGTGTGTGGAGCTAGTCGCCGACAAAGCCGGAAAGTCGCGATTAGATTGGCGAGCCAGGACTGGCAAGCGGATTTGCGAGCGGGTAATTCGAGAGGGGCTTTGGCTCCGGCCGCTCGGGGATGTGATCCCGATATTGCCATGTGTGCTAGCAAATCGGCAAGAGTTGCGCTGGATGGCAGGGACGCTGGCGCAAGTTTTAGCGACGGTAACGTCTCCGATTATTCCAAAAATTTTGCCTATTTTACCGTATCGATCCGATTGACACCTTTTTTTCTCGCCCTTATTATCGTTGGGCGTGCATCATCTGCGCGATTTAGTCTCCAAAGCGGATTTGGAGTGCTTGGTTAACCCGAATGGAGTTGTCTGCGATGCGTTGTACCGCCTTTCTGCTTTCTTTTGTTCTTGTTTTGAATAGCGTTGCGAACGCCGCAACTATCTCGGCCAGTATGAACCCCAACGCGAGTGGTTTCCCTGGTGCTGCGTACGCCAGCTAC
>JBJTAQ010000419.1:0-4973 GCA_046090945.1 Pirellula sp. | reverse complement strand
CAGGCCAGTTTGACTTATGGTGGATTTACTTCGCTAGTCTATGCCACGGGTATTTTTGGCGGTTTAATTGCCGATCGATTCTTAGGATATCAACGCTCGATTCTGCTCGGTGGGATCCTGATGGCGATCGGGATGTTCATGCTGCTCTTTACCGATCTTCGTATCTTCTTGATCGGCTTGTCGGTCATGATTGCAGGTAACGGGTTGTTCAAGCCCAACATTTCCTCGATGGTTGGCAAGTTATATCACCCGAGCGATGCCCGACGGGACTCTGGCTTTACGATCTTTTACATGGGGATCAATGCAGGAGCGTTTTTCGCACCGATCGTCTGCGCTTCGATGATCGGGGTATGGTACGGTCGCAAATACGGTTTTTTGGCTGCAGCGATTGGAATGATTTTAGGTATCATCATTTTCCAGTTCCGTCGAGGAATGCTCGGAGCCGTAGGATTGCCCCCTAAAGGCCGCGAGGGGCTCAGTCCAGTGATGATCGTGTTGGCTGGTGCGATCGCGATCGTACCGCTGATCTACGTTTTGCTCAGTAAGAGTGCTCTGCTGGGATATGTCCTTTCGGCGATGATGATAGGTTTGATCGTCTACTTCGTCGTCAGCGGTATCCAAAGTGGCGAAAAAATCCAACTTCAGCGATACATCGCGATGATGGTACTCTTTGTTGCGAATATTTTGTTCTGGGCATTGTTCGAACAAGCGGGTTCGTCGCTGAACTTCTTCGCACGAGATTTCGTCAACGCACCCTTCGATTTCTCATTATTCCAGAGCTTCAATGCATTTTTCATCATCGCCCTAGCACCACTCTTTGCCATGCTGTGGCCTTGGTTGGAAAAGCGGGGAATGAATCCATCGATTCCGGCGAAGTTTGCGATTGCACTGTTCTCTGTTGGGCTGGGATTCTACGTGCTGGTATGGGCGATCAAGGGAACGGCTCCTGACGCCAAGGTCGCTTGGACGATCCTGGGGCTCACCTACCTAATCCACACCGTGGCTGAGCTATGCCTTTCACCCATCGGTTTATCCATGGTTACCAAACTCGCCAAACCTAGCGATACGGGGATGGCCATGGGTGGCTGGTTCTTGTCGACCGCGATGGCAAACTATTTTGCGGGTCTAATCGCGGCACTTGCCTCTCAAGGAGGCGGTGCAGCTGCAGGGCATGGAGGTGAAGCGGTTCGTAATATGGACCAGTATGCCACGGTGTTTACCCAACTTTGGTGGTTAGGTGCTGGTTTTGGTCTTCTCTATTTGATCATTTCGCCGGTGGTCAACAAATTGATGCACGGTGTGAAATAGACGGTTCCCATGCAAGACAACCAGCCTGAATTTAAACCCTATGTATCGGATGAAACGAGGATTCCAGAGCTAACATGGTTCCCGATCGTAATCGGTGCCTTGTTAGGTATTATCTTTGGAGCATCCTCGATTTACTTGGTGCTCAAGGTGGGGCTGACAGTATCAGCTTCCATCCCGGTGGCCGTACTGTCGATCACTTTGTTTCGCGCATTTAGCGCGATGACGGGATTGCGCAAGACGACGATTCTCGAAAACAACATCGTGCAGACGACTGGCTCGGCAGGTGAATCGCTCGCCTTTGCTGTTGGACTGATCATGCCTGCGCTGTTGCTTTTAGGGTTTGATATCGATGTGATTCGGGTCATGACCATCAGTGTCTTTGGCGGATTGTTGGGAATCCTGCTGATGATCCCGCTCAGGCAAGCGTTCATCGTTAAGCAGCACGGCAAGTTGACATTCCCCGAGGGTCGGGCATGTGCCGAGGTGCTAATCGCAGGTGAGAAGGGTGGCTCGACCGCTTCGACGATCTTCTCGGGTTTTGGTTTGGGATTTCTATACCAAGCTGGTATGCAGGTTTTTAAACTTTGGCGAGAAGAAGCCGCTGTACCTTTGTTTGCACAGTCGGCCGGTAAAACGGTGGGACTCAAGGGAGCGTCGCTCTCGATGGAGGTTTCACCGAGTCTTCTTGGGGTCGGCTACATCATCGGACCGAAGATCGCAAGCATCATGGTTGCCGGTGGCGTTCTTGCTTATTTGGTGATTGCTCCGATGATTGCGACCTTTGGCGAAGGTCTGACAGCGCCGTTGGAGCCGGGTACCAAGTTGATTAGCCAAATGAGCAGCAATGAAATCCGGTCGTCCTATATTTTGTACATAGGAGCAGGTGCGGTGGCGGCCGGTGGGATCCTGAGCATGCTCAAGGCGATGCCGGTCATCCTCGGAGCCGTGTTTACTAGCTTCCGTGACTTGGTCTCCAGTCGTTCCTCAGGGGGTGCCAGTAGACTACGCACCGATACCGATCTGCCGATCCCGCTGGTGGTCGTAGCGAGCATCCTTTTAGTGGCCTTGCTCATGGCGGTTCCCCAGTTGGGGCTTGGCTTTGGATTCACCGGTATGGTCGGTGCGATGATGATTGTCGTCTTCGGGTTTCTTTTCGTCACGGTGGCTTCTCGACTCACCGGCGAAATCGGTTCCTCGTCGAATCCCATCTCAGGGATGACTGTCGCAACGCTACTGCTGTCATGTTTGATCCTGCTTGCTCTGGATGGCTTCGGATGGTTGACGATCAACAAGGAGATCAAGTTAACGGCACTGACCGTAGCGGGTGTTGTCTGTATCGCTTCGTCGAACGGGGGTAGCACCGCGCAGGCGCTCAAGAAGGGGCATTTGGTGGGAGCGACGCCCAGGAATCAGCAATTAGCGATTCTGGTGGGTGCATTGACGAGCGCATTGGTCGTTGGGCTGGTACTGTTGGCTCTGAACGAAGCCAACACGACCTATAGCAAGGAGGCAGTAAAGGCCTATCAAGACATCAAAATCAACACAGCGGGGCTCGCCAAGGATCATGTCCGATCAGGTGATTATAAAGAGGACAAAACGGAGTATTTCGTTCTGAATTTGGGGCGTGCCGAAACCGATCGGGAGTTGCCACCGGGTCGATATCTGTTGAACGACCAAGGGACACCGGTTTACCTTGTGGATCCGGCGATCAATGGGAGCATCAAGGTCGATGATCAAGGTCGGGATGTGTCGAAGAGCAAGTTCGATGCTCCCAAGACGGTGCTGATGCAACTGATTATCGATGGGATTTTGGATCGACGGTTGCCTTGGGGACTGGTGCTCATCGGCGTTGTCATCGCGATCACATTGGAATTAAGCGGAGTCGCAAGCCTTCCGTTTGCGGTGGGTGTTTATCTTCCATTGGCTGCATCGACGCCGATTTTCGTGGGAGGGATGATTCGATGGATTGTCGACAAGTACCATCGGGTGCCTGAGGGCAAGGAGGACGACTCGAGCCCCTCGGTTTTGCTTAGTTCTGGCTACATCGCTGGCGGGGCGATTGCAGCCGTTGCGATCTCCTTTATGAACTTCAGAAAAGAGTGGCTCGATCAATTGAGCCTTATTGGCTGGCTCGGTTGGGAGTCCAAGGCTGAGGAGTTTGAAAAGAGTGGCGATTCCCTGCAGGCGTTTTTGTATTCGAACGGACCGGCATTGGGAGCTTTCGGCTTTCTGGCGATCGTGCTATTAATTGTCGGATTTCTACCTAGAAAGAAGGCGACGGAGTAGCCGACCAGCCACCATGCGTTACCTGTCCATGCTGAGCGTCGCGTGGCGATATTTTTGGCCTGCACCCTACACGGTATTTGGGCTGTTATTTTTTCTGGTTCCAATACGTGGCAGTCGCAGTGTTGTTTTTCATCGGGGAACGATCGGGGTAATCGGTCCTGCTATCGATCGATTGCTCGGGCGCATCCCGGTCATTGGCGGAGCGATTGCGATCACATTCGGTCATACGATCCTAGCAAGGGATCTCGATACTTTTTACTCGACATGGAATCACGAAAGGGTCCATGTCAATCAGTACCAGCGGTGGGGATGGCTCTTCGTTCCCATGTACTTAGCGGCTGGTTTGTGGATGAAACTGCGCAAAAAGGACCCTTATTGGGATAACCCATTCGAGATCGAAGCTCGGCGGGTCGGCGACGGCATTGATTGCTAGAGAATTCGGCACCAATAGGCTTTCAGGTAGCCGGTTTCGGGGCAATGGGTTGCGACCGGATGATCCATGGCAGCAGACCGCGATTCAAAGATTTGGACGACCCGACCTCGCGACTTGGTCCCGTCGGGATTGTTTCCCGTGGCTCTTGCAGCGGTTTGGACGACTTGCATAAATGCGGGCCCATCGAGCAAACCTGCACAGCAACAGGTCAATAGAATCCCTCCTGGTTTTACCAATTGAATCGCTAGGCGGTTGAGGTCAATATGCTTGCGGGTCCCCTCCTCGAGTTCTGTTCGAGATCGGATCAACTTGGGTGGATCGAGAACAACGATATCAAACTGCTTGTTGTTTCGAGCCATATCGCGCATGTAAGCAAACGCGTCGGCGTGGACGAATCGAACGCGCACGTCGTTGATATCTGCATTTTTTTTGGCCATCACCAAAGCTTCTTCGTCAAGGTCGACGCCGACGACATCCGAGGCGTTCCCTGATTTTGCTGCGGCAACTGAAAAACCACCTGAATAACAGCAGATATCCAAGACGCTTTTACCAGCGGAGTGGCGAGCAAGTATTTGACGGTTTTCGCGTTGGTCGCAGAAGAATCCAGTTTTGTGTCCTGTACCAAAATGGATCCGATACTTTACGTTGTTCTCTTCGATCGTTGCATAAGGTGGATAGTTGTCAGACTTGGCATCCTGCCAAAGCCCTCCCTCTTGGCTTGAGAACTGAGGCGAAGCACTGACCAAGGTGTGTTTTGTGGCAAGCCGGGTCTGCATGCGTTGTAGGATATCGGTTGCTCGCTGGGCCATTCCAAGACTGAATGCTTCAGCGCTGAGGCAATCTCCATAGCGATCGACGACAAGCCCGGGAAACCCATCCGATTCACCGTGGATGACACGGTAAGCGTTGGTGGTCTTTTGGACATCGAGCGTCTCGTGTCTGAGTC
>JBJTAQ010000418.1:0-2244 GCA_046090945.1 Pirellula sp. | reverse complement strand
CTCAAGTGGATCTGCTGACCATCAGCCAGCACTTCGGCTCGGGCTCGATAGGGTGATGGATCGACAAGCCAATCCTGAGCGCACAGAGAGACAGACAAGGGCCCCAAGGCAAACCAGCAGAGTAGAAATCGCATGGATGATTCGATCGTGTTATTTGAACGTACGGACAGCGCGGCGCGGGGGACTGACGTTGGTCGTCCGGCCGAGGATTTCTCTAAGTATACGCTGTTCGAGCTCCGTGTCGTTTTCTTGACGAATCCAGCCCAAGGTGATTGGTTGTCCGGCCAGTCCCGGTGTGGCCCGGACGATCGATCCGTCATGCCTTGCGATTGCCGACCCCTCGGAGGAATATTGCGATCGATCGACGTCCTCGAGTTCCTTGATCACCTCGACGGCTACCGAAAAACCTTGCTCGATCGGTATGACTCTCACAAAGCAGGTTCGGCGGATCGTCTGTAGGGTGCTTTGAATGCGCTGAAATCCAAAGCTTGCATCTTTCCGCCATGGTTCCAAAAGGGTTGCACCGATTTCCGGGTAGGTTTCCAAACGACCTTCAAGCCAGCCGGTCGGATCGCGGCTCGCCCTCTGCTCGGACTTGATCTTGAAATAATCCTCGACCGTGTCGACGATTTGATTCCAGAGAAACTCGCTATCGTTGACGCTCAGTGTGATCGGATTGGATAGCTGCGTCCGTTTATCCAGCGGGATCGAGGGAATCAAAAATCGGGCTTGTTGCAGGTACGAACAACCCGAGGTGCAAGGAGCGACGGCAAGGCTGGCGACCAAACCTAAGTGTTTGAGAAAACCCCGACGATTCTCCAGGCTCACGAATTCTTGTCCTGCGAATTAGTTGGTTTAGAGGAGTCGACTGGATTCAAATCCTTGAGCGACTTACCTAGCCGTTTCCTCGGGCTTCGGCTCGTTCCAGGAAGGCTCGGGTCTGATGATCCGGTGGAGCCTAGGGCCTTGGCGATACTCGGCTGATACGACTGATTCGGATCGACCGTACCGAGCGTTTCCAAAGCATCGCTGACTCCAAGCAGGACCGATCGTTTGACCCCCTCTCGAATCCAGCCGAAAAATCCATTGCTAGTCATAGCGCCAGTCACCTTCGATGCTTGCGTGAAATGATGAACCGTCGGTCGATCAGGGATAAATACCAAAGCTAGGCTCTTTGCCGCCAGTCCAGAATCACAAGCTTGCTAGCAATCGGGGTGAGCGATTCGAGAGTCGATCAGAAGAGGGTGGATTGGTACCACCAATCGGACCAGGACCAGCCTGGTGGGGGTACGAATGGGATCATGGTGTACCAAGGTTGATCGTCGAGGGACCTCGGTTTTGCAGAGACGCTTGGATTTGGAGCGATCGGCTCGAAAGCGGCGTTAGGCATCATCCGTGCGGGGGGTCCAATTTTGGATGGATCGGGATTCGCTGGATCAACGATGGACTGGAATAGGCTCGATGATTGGCTCGGTGACTTGGAAGGATCAAAGCAAGCGTCGTATTGAAACTGGACTGAATCGATCCAAGCCGAGGGTTTGGCAGTTTGGTTGCCTGGCAGCCAAGCCGGATCGGCGTGCTTTAGCCTATCGCGCGCGAGTTGAAAATCCTCTTTTGCCACAGCAGCCATGCTCAGGTTATGCCATGCGGCACGATTCCATGGATGAACATCGGCGGCTTCTTGCCATTCTCGTTCGGCTTGTTCCCATTGGCCGAGTCGAGCGTAAGCGTTCCCTTTTCGGACTCGAGCCGAGCCGGGCATGAGCCAGGGTAGATCGAGAGTTGCTTGGGTCGCAGTGGTGGTTGGAACCACCATTTCCCAAGCCCTTCTTGCGCTTGCGGCGATGACCTTGCTATCGGCCGAACCGTGATAGGCTAGATCGGGGAAGTCATCTACAGCGCGTTTGAGATCCATGTGGATGGTGTTTTCACCCAGTCTGGCTCCTGTTCGTGCGTCGAAGACGGTCCACCGCACGCTCATCGATTCGTCGGGTGTTTTGGGTTTGAGGAAGGACAAGAGCTTTGCTTTTTTCGGGGGCTCTCGGGGCTCAAGGTCGTGCTGTAGGATTTGCCCCGAGAGGATGTATTGGGCTCCGGCTCGTTTCGCAGCGCCGAAGGATGCCATTTCGCTGGGTTGCCCGTCATAGGAGACCAATTGGATCCCGCTGATTTGTTCGAGCTGTTCGGGGTACACCACCGCCAGATGGGTCATGGTCTGAGGTCGAGTCGCAACCAGGCTTTCGT
>JBJTAQ010000417.1:0-2604 GCA_046090945.1 Pirellula sp. | reverse complement strand
GAAACCAGTGCAGGCCACGGCGCTGGAACTCCTGTCTCGAAACTGATCGACACTGCTGCAGATACTCTGGCTTTCGTCTGGAAGAACTTCAGCATGGAATAAAGCGGAATCCCTTCTATCATCCACGGACCCCAGGCGTGCACGCTTCTCAAATTCTCTACGAAGACAACCATCTCTTGGTGATCAACAAGCCTGCGGATTGGATTGTCCAAGGAGCTTCGCCTGATCAACGCAGCTTGCTCGAATCGGCGAGGATGTACATTAAGAGCAAGTACCATAAGCCAGGCAACGTCTACTTAGGTGTTGTCAGTCGTCTGGATGCTCCGGTCACCGGCGCGGTACCTTTTGCGCGGACCAGCAAGTGTGCCGCTAGGTTGGCTGAGCAATTTCGAAATCAAGCTGTCGGCAAGGATTATTGGGCGATTGTCACTGGGACGCCTCCTGCGACTCAGGGGCGAATTGAACAGCTGTTGCTCAGACGCCCCAACGATACGGTGACTCGTGTTTGCGACCGAGACCACCCAGAAGGACAGCCCGCGATCCTGGAATACCGAGCGATAGCCTGTTTGCATGGGCAGAGCTTTCTGTCGATCCGACTAATCACCGGTCGCAAGCATCAGATACGTTGTCAATTGGCAGCGATCGGGTGTCCGATACTTGGGGACACTCTCTATGGCGCTCGAGAGAGTTTTCCACAGGGCATCGCCTTGCACTGCCACCGTTTGGAATTCGATCATCCGACGCTGCAGGATCAGGTGAAGATTATTGCCGAGGTTCCGATCTACTGGCCGAGTCGATTTCGATCGGAGGGGAATTCTTAACAACCGAAGGTGGATGTCCTGCAGCGCGCGGTGTTTTGAAACGAAGAGTGACAGAGGATCGCGGAATCAATCCCTGTTGGGATACGGGACTTCGGTTAGTCTTCCATTCATAGCATCTTGAATCAATCGATGGACTTGTTCGAGGGATCCGACCATGACCAAAACCCGGAAGCTAGCTTGTTGGTGCTGAATAAAGGGTGATTCGCGATGTCGAAAAACAACGTTCCACTTGACGACATTCTCTTTGGGGAAACGGAAACGCCCGTAGCCTGGGTTGCCGTCGATCCAAACAGGTTTTCCATCGGAGATAGCGCCCATCGCGAAACGCTTGTCGGCGGTCGCGAGAATTATGGGATCTGGCTGTTCACCAGGTCCGTCATCGAGCGACTCTAGCTCACCAGTACTCTTGGATACTCTCCAAAACTCAGAAAACACCGCAGGCAAATACCCTGTAAGTACTTCGAATTGCGCATAGCGATGCCTTTCCTGGCTGGGCCACTGAAAGGTATTTGCAACTTGTATAACGCGAGGGTCCTGGTAGGCGCCCAAGCGGATCCTTTTATGCAGAATATGATCCGACAAAGGCTTATCATTCAGAGCTAGCTTACCGTCGGATCTTTCGCCAGGGTTCAGCCAAAACGCCATCTGTGTCGAAGTACTCAATTGATTCTCTTGGACTTCGACGCCTAGTAAACGGCTTGTGGAACGATCCCCAGCGCCATCGCGCCGAGAGCCGGCTTCGGTTGGATTGTAGAGTTCGGACCAGAATGGTTGATCACACATCGCGTCGAAACTGCTAGCCGACTGCAACTGTCTACCGTGGTCTGCGCTATCGATGAATTCTTGACCTTGGAATCGGATGGAATGAACCGCGCCGGCCAAGCGGTTTGTCGTCGTGATGGTCAACCTGTCTTGGCCCACGGCAATCGATAATGCATGATTGCCATCGATTGGAGCGGTCGGACTAGTTTGGGCGATGGTGGGTAAACCGCAAATCGAAGATACTAGTCCGATCGCGACCAGTGCGACTAGGCGAATCCTAGTGCCGGGACATCGGCATGACCACATAGATGTATCCATCGTCGGTGTTGTAGAGCGCCGGTTCGGTATTCGATTTGACCAGGAGGGTGAATGTACTTTCGGGGGGTAGCACTTTGAAGAAATCAAGCACAAAGCGATAGTCCATTGTCAGGGTCAAAGGAGTCTCGTGGAAGTCGATGGGTATTTCGATGCGCGATTGTCCGACATCGGCTGTTTTTGCGCCGACAATCATGGTGCCATTGCCGAACTGGAATTCGATTCCGCGGCTCTCTGGATCGGCGACAATGGAAGCTTGTCGAACTGACGAAAAGAAAGGCCCGACCAAGCCAGAGATCCGCGTTCGACCTTCGCTGCTAGGGATCACCGACTTCCAATTTGGATAACGCCCTTCGACGAGTCTTGAAAACAACGTGCACCGATCGGTCTTGAACTGAATATCGCTGGACCTGACAGCGATTTTTACGCTCGTATCGGAGTCGGCAATTGAGCGCTCGATGGTTTGGAGCGTTTTGGTCGGTACGATGGTCGATGTCCCTGTGTTACGGAATCCGTTGACCGAGGTCCCTTTGCCTTTCATGCAAGCGAGCCGACGACCATCGGTTGCAACGGTCGTGATGTCTTCTCCATCCATTTCGAAGAGGACGCCTCCGAGTTGATAGCGAGTGCTCTCGGTATCGGTAGCGAAGATCGTGCGGCGGACCATCTCACGAAACGCGATCGCAGGCATTTCGAAGTAGGTATC
>JBJTAQ010000416.1:0-12534 GCA_046090945.1 Pirellula sp. | reverse complement strand
GAAACCGCTCTCGGAGCCCCCGGATCGCTCGTAGGCCCTCGGCCAAAATCAATGGATTTCCTGCCTCAAGCCAATCCACGCCGGCAGCCATCGCTTGCTCGGCCGTCGCCAAGGCTTGAGGCAGGAACTCCATTGATTTTGGCCGAGGGCCTACGAGCGATCCGGGGGCTCCGAGAGCGGTTTCCTGGGGTGCCGATTGTCGCTGACCTCAAGACCATGGATGGTGGCTATCTGGAAGCCGAGATGATGGCCAAAGCCGGAGCGACCCATGTGGTGGTTATGGCTAGGGCTCATGAGGAGACGATCAAGTGTGTGGTCAAGGCGGGAAAGGACTACGGCATCGGTGTGATGGGAGACAATTTGGGTTACGAGTCGATGGTCGATGGGGCCAAGCGTCTAGAGGATCTCGGCTGCGATTATGTGATCCATCACATAGGATACGACGAGCGTCGAGGGATTGCCGCATCGGGCCGTCGGCCGCCGAACCCCATGGACGAGCTCGAACAGGTGGTCAAAGCCGTGTCGGTCCCGGTTCAGGCTGTGGGCGGGTTGTCGCTCGAGCAAGCCATCAGCACCCCGAGATTTGGGGCGCCGTTGGTTGTGATTGGCGCCCCGTTGGTGATCGACAGCGATCGGTTCGCACAGGCATCCAATGACCCGATGGGAGTCCTCCGCCGAATCTGCCAAGAGGTCCACGGATATGGAGAAGTCGCCGTGGGAAGACTGAGCCAAACGGCACAGAAATATAACTAAAACAGATCAATCGAAACATCATAGAGCTTAGAAAAAGATCTCCATGTTTGACCAAGACAGTGATTATGAATTGAATTGGAAGGCAGCGATCATCACCCTGCTATTGCTGCTTGTGCTCGGGCTCGGCTTTTTCTTCATCCATCGAGTGCAGCTGGGGCGACTCGAAAAATATCTTGTCGGGGAGATTCAGTCGGCAAAGACCTCAGGCGATCAAGACGAAACGATCAAGCGACTTCAACGCTACTTGGTGTACAGACCTGATTCGGCCGAGCAGAAGGTGGAACTGACGGAACTCTTGGCCGATCCGAAATCGCCGAAGCTCCCTGCCGAGGCTCTGATTCCGATGGTGTATCAAGCTATCGCGTCATGCGAACAGAATCCTCAACTTGAAGACCGGCTTCCGAGGCTCAGGGAAATACTTTTAGATCAACTATCCCAAGCGATGCGGGCTGGCGAAGCGGTCGAGCAGATTGCCAAACTAGCCAAGCCGGAGCCTGATCCCATGCTTAACAAAAAGCTGGCTCTGATCCGCTATCGGAATCTGGTGATTGCAGGCGAAGATCCATCGGTTGGCCGGCTTTTGCCAGGCACTCCCGCTTGGATCGATCAAAAGTGCAAGCTCGATCCGGTCGATCACGTCCTGGATGCTCTAGGTGAGTTAAAAGGAGATGTCGAACTCACAGCAATGCTTGGAAATGCTGCCATCATCGATAGCAGCAAGTTGACGAAATCCAACCTATCCAAACTGGATAAAGATGAACTCAAGTCGCTCGTCTCTCGGAAGCTTGCCGAGATGCTTGAACGAAACCCAGATCAACCTGAGGCTTGGCTGATCAATTATCAGTTGCTATCGCTGATTGATTCGAAGAAGGCCGCACTGGATATCGAGACTGCACTGGTACGATTCCCAGAGGACGGATCGATACTCCAGCAGGGGGCGGTTCATAAAATGTCAAGGATTCTGGCTGCCAAGCGGGAATCTGACCAGGAGACGATCGACAAGGAAATAGGGGCGGCAGAAGCAATTCTCGAAAAGATCCGAAAGGGACCTGGTGTTCGATCGACCTTTACCTACTCGGCTCTTTCTGAATTGTCCCTGGTGAAAAACGAGCGTGAGAAAGCGATCCAAGCCTTGGAAGATGGAATTCGAGTTTGCCAACCTCCCTTGGTAGACCTGAGACTTCGTATCGCCCAAATCTACAACGAAGCAGCCGAGTACGACAAGGCTTTAGACGCCCTGAAGCTCACTGACGAAGCGCTCCGACAGGATGCGCCTCGACTAAACGCAGCCCAACAGACCGAATTCGCTAGAGCTATCAAGCAGCAGTGGTTGGAGTATTACAACGCCCAGGGGAATCTCGTGGCGGTCAATGAGCAACTCGATAGTCTTTTGGTAACCACGGCAACGAGCGATACGAATACCGAATTGCGAATCCAAGCCTTTGCCGCAGAATCCTTCCGGAAGATTGGATATTGGGATAAGGCCTCGAATGCTTATCTCAGGGCTCTGGCTTTGGCACCTAGGAACGACCAGTTGCGGAGGGGTGCCGCTGAATGTTTGGTTAAATCCAACCGTACACCTGACGCGATCAAGCAGCTTGAGGTAATCATCAACAAACAACCCGGCGACTGGATGCAGATGGCACTCTTGCAGATGCTCTTGCAGACAACCGATCTGTCTTTCGATGAGGATCAATGGAGGCCGATACAAGTTGCCATCGATAAGGCTCGAGAGTCGTCATCGGCCAGTGGCAATCAGGACGAGGCATTTGGAAACCTGCTTGAGGTTCTCCAGGCCGATTTGGATGTCCGAAGAACAAATCCATCGAATCGTGCGAACAAGATCGCAGAGTTGAAGCCTAAACTCCTGGAATTGACCGATGCGAATCCAAATCAAGAGCTCCTACTAAAAAACATCGTCAATCTTTTTGGGGTCTGGGGCGAACTGGACAGCGCGCGGGATGTACGCAAAATACTCATCGAGAAAAACCCCCAGAGTCTCGACGCGCACTTGGATCACGCTACGGAGTTGGCTAACTCTGGAAAGAGCCCAGAGGCTGTCGAATATCTCATGGGGCGTCTAGCAGATTTCCCCGAGAGCATCAGGCTCACACAATTCCTCATCGCATCGATTCAAATCGACGACCAGTTTGGCACGCGTGTCGAGAAAATTCTCGATTCCTGCGGTACCAATTTTGCAGTCATGAGCGATGTGTGCGAACATCTTTTGCGTGTGCCTCAATACACCTCCGAGGTCTCCGAGCAAAACAAGGCCAAGTCGCTCCCGAAAGTCCAAATTTGGAATTCTGCCATGCAGTCGGCCGAAATGCGACTCAGGAAACTCGAAGGGGAAAAAGGAACAGCTTGGAGATACACCAAAGCAAGAAGGATGCTTATCAAGTCTCTGTTTGATGAGAAACCAGACTTCGCGAACGTCTTGGATTTGATCCGGCAAATCGAGGAAGTCCGACCCGATTGGGCCTATCTCAACGTCCTTCGCGGTGCCTTGAGCGAACAGATGAAAGAACCGAGCAAAGCGATTAAGTCTTATCAGGCAGCAGCCGCTCTTTCAGTTGATGATATCCGAGTCTATGAACGCTTGATCGAATTGCTTTACCAAGAAGGCCGTTTCGAAGAGGCGGAAACCTACATCAATCGTTTGGGAAATGTTTCGAATCAGTCCAACCGCATCGCATCGGTGGCGCTGAGACTCTCCGAGCGATCCCAGGCTAATACCTTGGATGTCGCAAAGAGAGGTACCGAATCGCGGCCGCTGGACCCCTTGGCGTGGGTTTGGTATGCCAAGGTCATCGAACGCACCTCAAGACTCATGGCACCTGAAGACAGAAAAGCAAGTATCGAGCAAGCGGAGTCTTATTTGCAGAGAGCTCGACAACTCGCACCCGACCAAAGCGATCCGGTCAGGGCTTTATTTCAACACTATGCACTTACCAAGCAAGTTTCGAAAATCGATCCGCTAGCTGACGAAATCGAAAGCAGCAAACTGATCGTTCCCGAGCATGAGCGATGGAACACCCTCGGGTGTATGTTTTTGTATCTCAATAGACTCGATCGGGCCGAAGACTGCTTCAATAAATCCTTGGCCTCTGGTGGAAATCCCGGGACCAATAGCATGCTCAGAGCAGAGACAATGGTCAGGCTTGGAAGGCAAAACGAAGCGATTGAATTCCTTACTGATTTCGTCAAAAGAAAGCCGGAAGTCCAGCAGATCAGACATGGATTAGTTCTCATTCTGGCGAACCGTGGAACTCCAGAGGATTGGCAACAAATCGAGAATGTACTGACGGCTCCTCCGTTTGGAAACTCAGTTGACGACCGATTGCTGCACGCCCGCTTGCTCATGAGCAACCGATCCTATCGAGACCTTGAAAAAGCCCGGGAAAAACTGCAGGGGATCGCTGGCGTCCGGAGCGCCAACACCAGCGAGATCCTCTTTACTCTCGGAACCATCAATCGTTATCTGCTAGACCTTTCAAATCGCGATGACATACGATCCGTCGACACCCGTTCGTACCAAGAGGCAGCCGAATCAGCCTTGGAACAAGCTGCAGTGAGTATGCCGCCAAATGAAAACTATCTCACGGGATATGCGAGTTTTCTGATCGAAAGAAAAAAACTCAATAACGCTGAACCGATCATTGAAAAACTCAACTCATCGTTCCCGAATTCCAGGGGGACTGCACTTGCAAAAGCCCTTTGGTACCAAGCAAAAGGAAAGCCGGATGCGGCCCGCCAAGCCGTCTTGGAATGGTTTGCCCAAGTTGCCAAGGTGGATTATTCACCGAGTATGGATTTGAGTAACATACCAGCCGATACGCTGGCGTTCAGCAATGCGTTGTTCGAAGCTGTCGAGGATTCGAATGCAGCAGACCAAACCTTTGAAGCACTCCTCGACCGAAACCCTCAGGTGGCACTGAACTATCTGAAGGCCTTGGTTCGCCACGATTCATCCAAACTTCGAAATGCAGGCCTGCAGAGGCTCACTCGTAGCTTCGATGAACTGAATCTTACGCCAATGGATACCAGCGTCGTGTTGAGTTTCCTGTCAAGCCTCCAGTACGATCAGGATAAGACGGCTGAAATCATCAAGTTCCTGAAATCTAAACTCGATCAGGCCAAGGACAACGGCAAAGACATCGACATGATCGCCTTGGTCTCCATTGGTGATTTCTTTCTATCCAAACGCGCAGCTGCCGAAGCCTTGGACTGCTACCGAAAGATCGTCGAAAAAGATCCCAAAAATCCCGGATCCTTGAACAACCTCGCGAATCTCCTCATTGAGACATCGCCTCAGAACGCTCAGGAAGCCCTCGGCTACATCGATCGAGCCGTAGAACAACTCCCCGACAACGCAGTTTTGCTCGATACCAAAGGAACGGTTTTGATTCTCCTCGAGCGGTACAACGAAGCCGCTGCAGCGCTGAGTGTCGCCACCCAAAAAGGTGGCGATCCACGCTCCGCACTTCACTGGTATATGGCCCTGGTCGGCGCTGGAAAAACCGATGAAGCTGAAAAAGTCAAACAGATGATCGACAAGAAGGTTCTTCGTGACGTCTACCTGCTCCCCGGCGACAAAGAAGTCCTGGAGAAACTCTAAGCTCCGAATTTTCCAAGTCGTCCTGCATTGGCAAGCGCCAAGGCCATCAAGTATTGGGCTTCGAAATGACCAAGCCCACCGGTGATGCAGGTCGTCTCATTGAAAGTCCGATGAGGATCCGGACGACAGCAATCAGACACCAAGAGCGTCGGCACCGGGTGCCAAGAGTGACTCTTGAGATAGCTCGGAGTACTGTGATCCCCGGTGACGATCAAAACGTTGGGACCAAGCTTTTGAATCTGCGGAATCACCGAATCGAGTTCCTCGATGCGGGCAACTTTGCTCGCGAAATCACCGTCCTCACCGGTGCTATCCGTGTATTTGAAATGAATAAAAAAGAAGTCGTACTGCTCCCAATGAGCTCTGAGTTCCTCGATCTGATCGTGCAGCGTCTGAGCCTTGCCAACAATATCCATACCGACGAGCCTAGCGAGACCTTTGTACATTGGATACACGGCGATGGCTGCTGCCCTGAGCCCGTAGACCTCCTGGTAGGACGGCAGCTGCGGCTTAGCTGCAAAACCTCGCATGGTATGAAAATTCGCCTTGGGGTGCCCAGCCAAAATCGCCTTGGCTTGCCTTAAAAATTCCTTGGCAACTTCGGCCGTCCTCTGGCTCTCAGGATTCTGCGCCACTGGCTCCAAAGCCTTGACCCCGGTTTTCTGCGGATCAGTATCAGCAACGTTGCCACCGAGCCCCTGACCTCGGAACACGACAACGAATCGATGCTCTTTGACCGGCTCGACAAAAATTTCAACCCCTGGAATTCGAATCTTGCGAAGCGAGATTGCAAGCGGGGCACTCTCTTCGCTGCTGATCCGTCCGGCCCGGCGATCGGTGATTCGATCCTGGTCGTCGATCGTGCAAAAATTGCACCGAATCGCAACATCACCGGGTTGCAACTCGAATCCAATCCCGGTGGCTTCGAGTGCTCCACGTCCGATCAAGTACTTCAGGGGATCGTAGCCAAAGAGAGCCAAGTGTCCGGGTCCACTTCCAGGAGCAATCCCAGGCTTGACCGGGATGCTAGCCCCTTGGACCCCCGAGGCGGCCAAGGCATCCAAATTCGGCGTCTTGGCCGTCTCGAGCTCCGTCAGACCTCCTGGATGCATGGGCAACCCCCCCAAGCCGTCGGCGACGAGCATCACAATCTTGCTAGAGTTACCCAGTTGCAATTCGCGTGTGAGGGTATGAATGTCCATGAACTGCTTTGTGCTCCAATATTTTTCTAGTGGTCGAGATGATTTCAGACTTCTTAAAACCGATTGTTTATCAAATCCCGCGCAATCACAAGGTCCCAGGGGGGCTGTAGTCTGTTCGATTCCGCAGTTAGTAGTTAATCTAAAGCAGTACCGGAGGGCCGTTTTTTGTATTTTTTGCCCTCTTGGAAAATACCACGATTGAACCCTGCTATGCCTAAGTTGATGATTGCAAAGTGCCTGAGACTCCTTCCACTTTCTGCTTGTCTTGTAGCCAATCTTGTAGCCAATTCCGATGGCCTGTGCCAAGACGCTTCCAAGTCAGGCTCGCTCGGGATCACTAAAACTCAGCCTGCCACCGGTCCGTTCGTCAAACTCTCCGACGAAGCTTACATGGTCCCTTACACTCAAAGCGTCGAAGAGTCTGACATCAGCTTTGAAATGATCCCCATCCCAGGGGGAACCATCGCACTAGGATCTCCGGAGAACGAGGCCGGTCGCAATCAAGACGAAGGGCCCCAGTTTACCGCCCAGGTACAACCCTTCTGGATGGCCAAGACCGAACTGACTTGGGCCGAATACAAAACATTCCTCAAAACCTACGACATCTTTAAAAAGCTCTCTCGCCAAGGGGTTCGAAAGGTCTCTGGCCTCGACCAAATCGATGCGATCACCGTGCCGACCCCCCTGTATGAACCGAGCTTTACCTACGAGTACGGCGATGACCCCAAACAACCAGCCGTAACGATGACTCAATACTCGGCCAAACAATACACCAAGTGGCTTAGCGGCATCACGAGTATCGAGTACCGATTGCCCACCGAGGTCGAGTGGAGTATGCGGCTCGGGCTGGCACGACCACCGCTTACTCGTTTGGAAATGACCCAGCGGAACTCGAACAATACGCCGCCTATGCGGCCAACAGTCCCGATGGTGCACCCAAAGTCGGCAGTAAAAAACCAAACCCATTCGGTCTTCACGACATGCACGGAAGCGTCTGGGAATGGACCCTCGATCATTATGCAGCCGACAGCTTCGCGGGTCGTGATGGCAAAACCCTCAGCGTCGAGCAAGCATTCATTGCCCCGAAGGAAAAAGGCTCCCGCTGCGTGCGTGGTGGGGGATGGCAAGACCCACCGGAGCGATTGCGGTCCGCCGCCCGGCTCGGCTCAGTCGACGAAACCTGGAAAGACGAAGACCCCAATGTTCCAAAAAGCCCTTGGTGGTTTACCAACGACCCGGCTCGTATGGTCGGCATGCGTTTGGTCCGATCCGCAAAACCACTGACCCAAGCAGAGCAAAAAATTGTTTGGGAAATCGATCACAACGAGATCCGCGAGGATGTCGACTTTAGGCTCCAAGAAGGTCGCGGAGCGATCGGTGTTCCCGTTCCGGAATTAACCCAGGAATTTAAACGCAAGAAATAACGACGAGTGGATATAGCCATGAGCACGAACGCTGAGCCCAACGCAAACTTCAAGTGGGACTGGAATCTACCTCGCCTGTTCATTCGCCGCTGCCGAGAGAAAGGAGCCCAGCTCAAAGTCGCTGACTCGGCTGGGGTGAAACTCTCCGGGAATGATCTTCTCTTGCGAACTTTAGCATTAAAACGCATCATCGATCGAGAGGTTCTACGCGCAAGTTTCACCTCCCTCGAAGACGAAAAACACGTCGGAGTACTTCTTCCCCCAACAGTCCCGGCCGTCGTAGTCAATATGGCCCTGACTCTCTCCCGACGCGTCGCTGTCAACCTGAACTACACCGTCTCGGAATCGATCGTCAACCGTTGCATTGAACAGGCCGGTATCAAGCATGTCCTAACCAGTCGAAAGGTTATGGAGAAACTCGGCATGAACCTCAATGCCAAAGTTGTCTACCTAGAGGACCTCAAAGAAAAGGCAAATATTGCTGATAAAATCGTCGCCTTCACCCAAGCCAAATGCATGCCCGAGGGGATGCTCGCAAGGCAATTCCAACTCCACAAAAACAAACCCAGCGATCGCTTGACAATCATTTTCACCTCGGGCTCGACCGGGATCCCCAAAGGGGTGCCTCTGACGTTTGACAACATCGCTTCGAACGTCCAAGGATTCGATGCAACAATCCATGTCCGCCAGGATGACTGCTTCCTAGGCATCCTCCCATTCTTCCACTCATTCGGCTACACAGGGACGCTCTGGGCAGTCGGTAGCCTCCCATGCTCGGGAGCTTTCCACTACAACCCACTGGAACCCAAGCAGATCGCGAAACTGATTGAGAATTACAAATGCACGATCGTTCTGGGAACCCCAACCTTCTTGCGAGGCTTCCTCAAGCGGATCGAACCTGAGCAGTTTAAAACCGTCAATGTGGTAGTCGTCGGCGCTGAAAAAATGCCGATCCCGCTTGCTCAAGCTTTCGAGGAACGATTCGGCGTTCGCCCGATCGAAGGCTACGGAACGACGGAACTGAGCCCCGTCGTTGCGGTCAACGTGCCACCAAGCCGAGCGCGGACTCAAGCCGGCAAAGATGCCCTCCGCGAAGGGTCTGTCGGAAGGCCGATACCCGCCGTCAAAGCCCGAACCGTTTCGTTGGATGACCACTCCAAAGTTCTCGCTCCCAACCAAACCGGTATGATTGAAATCTCAGGTCCGAACGTCATGCCCGGATACCTCAACCAACCGGAATTGACCGCCAAAGTCATGAACGATGGTTGGTACATCACCGGCGATGTCGGCTTCATCGATTCCGATGGCTTCATTCATATCACCGGTCGTGAAAGCCGATTCTCGAAAATCGGTGGGGAGATGGTTCCTCACATCCAGGTCGAGGAAGAACTCAACAAGATCGTCGGTGGCGATGAAGACATCCTGACGCTGGCCGTCTGCGGAGTCCCCGACGAGAAAAAAGGAGAGCGGCTGATCGTCCTGTACACCCAGCTTCCCGAAGAGCCATCGGCAATCGTCAAAAAACTGATCGCAGCCGGATTGCCTTCGATCTACATACCAGGGGCAGATGGTTTTATCCAAGTGGATTCCATACCGATCCTCGGAACCGGTAAACTCGATCTTCGGGGACTGCGAACCTTGGCGATGGAAAAGGCCACATAGACGCCCAACTCATCACGCGTTAGCAAAACTCAGGAAGATCACGGCGATGCAAACCCTTCCCAACCAAGACGATTCTGAACCAACCCAATCCCTTCTGGCGGATCGATCGTTTTGGGGACTTGCAATCACCCAATTCCTCGGCGCATTTAACGATAATCTTTACAAGCAACTCATGCTCCTGATGGCCATCGGTGGTATTGCCGGGGCAGCCAAGGATGACCGTCAAGGCTGGGCGACATTTGCATTCTCCCTGCCATTTGTCCTGCTTAGCGGACTTGCCGGATACATCTCGGATCGCAATAGCAAGAGCAAGATCATCTTCCTGTGCAAGATCGCTGAAATCGCGATCACACTCCTGGCCGTTGCGGCTTTCTTGATGTACGGCAACCTTGGCGATTTCGGCACCTGGGCAGTCCTGATTCTCATGGGGATCCACAGCACATTCTTCGGACCTGCCAAGTACGGAATCCTGCCGGAACTCTTCCACCACAAGCATCTTCCGAGAGCCAACGGACTGATCCTCATGTCGACCTTTCTTGCGATTATCTTGGGAGTCGTCCTCGCAGGTGCTATCAAGGAAGCGGTGGTTACCAAAGATGCTGCAGGCCAAGAGGACTATAGCCGACTGTGGATCGGCTCGTTGGCTTGCGCGCTGGTGGCCATCGTCGGAACTCTAACCTCGTTGTACATCCGATATACAGCGCCGGTGCAGCCTCAGGCCAAGTTTGAGTTCGCCGACTCGATCGTCCCTGCCCCAATCGTGTCGCTTCTACGAAACGATCGCCCACTGCTAGTCGCCTTGTTCGTCTCGAGCATCTTTTGGCTGGTCGGTGGGTTGGTCATGCCCGTAGTAAATCGTATGGGTAAAGATCAGTTGCAGCAGGCCGATACCAAGACAAGTGTTCTGACCGCAGGGCTTGCCATCGGCATCATCATCGGAGCCATCAGCGCCAATGTCGTTCTGAAGAGAATGGCCAAGGACAAGCAGGTCAGCTTGGGAGTGCTGATCATGGTCCTATCGATGTGTCTGGTCAGTATTTGGAAACCTAACGGCGATGTGCTCTTGGGGTACAACGGGACATTTCTAGGATTGATTGTCGCGGGGATTGGGGCTGCGATTTTCGTGATCCCAATCCAAGTCTTCCTGCAGGAACGCCCCCCGCTAGAACTCAAAGGCCGACTGATTGGCACGATGAATTTCGCCAATTTCATCGGCATTCTGCTTGCCGGCCCGATCTATCAACTCCTGATCAAAATCGCTGAATGGATGACCTGGCCTGTGTCTTCGGTCTTTGCGATGATGGCTGCGATGCTTCTTCCAATTCTGCTTTTCTACCGCCTGCCCAAGCTATAAAGCGTCGCCGTATAGAGAGTCGCCGGAGTCTATGCCTAAGTATCGCGATAGCGAGGATTATTTCGGGTGCTGGTCCCGCTTCCTGGAACTCGAATCCCAAGCCGAACGGATGCGACTCTCGACCCGTCGTGAGACACGCAAAGCCAGAGGCATGTCCGATCGATCCATCGAGGCCCAAGGCGATACGCTCATGCACATGGTCATCGCAGACCATCGGACCGGATTGGGAGGCCGGACCATCGCCACCTTCGTCAAGCGTCAGGCCCAAGCTCTGCTCCCCTGGAATCGCTTCCGAGTCGGAGCTCCCATCGTCGCGTCCGACGAAGAAACACTCATGGATGTCGCAAACGGTGTGGTCTGCGGAAGAAGTTCGACCAGCGTCGAAGTGGTGTTTGACGATTGGCCAGAGGGTAAGTTCTTTCGTCTCGAACTCTCAGCCGATGAAATCACGCGCAAACGGCAGATGGACGCCATGCAACAAGCCCTGCGAGGACGAGGTCGATTGGCCCAATTTTGCGACCTGCTGATCGCCGACAAAGAGCCGCAATTCTTTCCGATCAAGAACCGTCAAGCGATCGAAGCCTCGTTGGCCAAGTCCCGTTTGAATGCATCCCAAACGGAAGCCATCGTGCATGCGCTCGGTGCCAACGATCTGGCCATCATCCACGGTCCGCCCGGGACGGGGAAAACAACCACCGTCGCCGAGCTGATCCGGCAAACGGTCGACCGCGGAGAACGAGTCTTGGCATGCGCACCGAGCAACACCGGTGTAGATAATCTCCTGGAGAAACTCATTGCTCTAGGCGTCCATGCCATCCGAATCGGTCATCCGGCTCGAGTGCTCGAGTCTCTCCAAGAGCACACTCTTGATTATCTGGTCGACGCAGATCCCGCCATGAAGGTCATCCGTGAAATGCGCCGCGAAGCGGAATTGCTGACTAGTAAAGCCGGTCGTTGGACCCGTGCCAAGCCGATGCCGGGGGCACGCGAAGATCTCAAACATGAAGCCCGCAGGCTCAGAAACGATGCGAAACTTTTTGAGGAACAGATCATCAACTCCAAACTCGATCGGGCAAGTGTCATCTGTGCGACGACCAACTACGATCCTGAGCTACTCGGCGATCGAACCTTTGACCTCGGAGTGATCGATGAGGCTTGCCAAAGCACCGAACCGGGGTACTGGCCTGTAGTCCTTCGAGTCGATCGATTGGTGCTCGCCGGAGATCATTGCCAATTGCCTCCGACTGTACTGAGCACCCAAGCGGTCCATGAAGGGTTGTCAAAAAGTATGATGGAAAGGCTCGTCGAACGATGGGGTCAGCATGCAACGCGACAACTGACGGTCCAATACCGCATGCATCAGCAGATTATGGAGTTCCCCTCGAAACACTTCTACTCTGGTTCACTCATCGCCGATGCGAGTGTCGCACAGCACTCCTTGGCCGATCTTCCCAACGTACAAGCCGGGGCGATCGATCCCCAACCGATCTTGTTCGTCGACACATCGGGTGCAGATTGGAC
>JBJTAQ010000415.1:0-10945 GCA_046090945.1 Pirellula sp. | reverse complement strand
CCGTTCTGGTACTCCTCAGTGATGGCTTCCGAGGCTTGCGCGATGGCTTGGTCGGGGCTGGTGGACCAGTCGAAGGCCAGCACTGCGAAGAACGCAGAACCGGGGCTTTGGATTTGAAAGCCAACGATTTGATCGTCTTGTAGATCCTCGCTCAGAGTCCAGTTGTCAGGATAGGTTACCGAGAGTCCGAGGGAACGGTGTACTTTTGGCATGGAGTGCTTGGACGGGTATAGAGTCGGTATGCAAGAGAACTAAAATTGTATCGAATCGCAGTTCAGGTCATCGAGTATACGAAGTGTATGCGATCCTAGGCAGCTTTGCTGGTTTTAGATTTGGCAGGTGGGGTTCCTTTCCATCGGTGATGGACCCACCAATATTGGTCGGGAAGAGGCCGAATGGCTTTTTCCAGGCATTCGTTGTACCACTGAGTCAACCCGACGATCGAGTCCGGGCATTCTTTGGAGGCTGGATCGGCAAGCCCTAAGATGCGCATTTCGAAATGGAGTGGTCGTTGTTTTCGGATATTCGAGCAGACCATCATCGGCGCGCCGCTTGAGAGTGTAAACAGGGCCAGGGCTTTGTGGCAGGAAGCGAGTTGTCCGAGGAATTCGACCCAGCAACCTTTCGGGCCGCCGTACTGGTCTGCTAGCAGCGACAACGCTCCGCCTTGAGCAAGCAGTTGCTCGACCTGTCCTGAGGTGCCGTTTTTGGCCAGCATGAATTGACCGCCGCTGGAACGAAATCGATCGATGTAGTCGTGTACGAAACCGTTGTCCAAGGGGCGTGCGATGGTGGTGGTTGATATGCCTAGTAGGCCGGTGATAAAACCTGCTAGCTCGAAGTTCCCAAAGTGTCCAGAGACCATGACCTTGGGGCGTGGGTCCAAGGCGACTCGGAGCATTTCCCTTCGATCGGGTAGTTCAAAGAACTCGTACCAATTCTCGCGATGGATTTTTCGAGGGGCATGGGCGATCTCGCAAACCATCAGAATCAAATGCTCCCACATCTGCACTTGAGTAGCCGACGATTGGGCTTGGCTCCAGTCAGGAAACACCCGTTTGAGATTGCTTTCGACGAGTCTTTTGCGGACCTTCAGGACATGCGTCAGCAGATAGGCAGCGATTTTTGCGAGCCGTTGGCATCGTTCGAGCGACAGCGACTGCACGAGAGCTAGGAAAAGCCGAAAGACCAAGTAAGCGAAGCGATCTTTCCAGGAGTAGCTTTGGCCTTCGGCAATCTCCATGCCTGCGGTCCCTTCCTTGCTTGGCGTTTGCCCTTAAAAAACCGGCGAACCTTCTCGATTTGGTAAGTTCGCAGTGTAGCGATTGCAGAGGGTGGCGAGTAGATCAGTCTTTGTCGGCCGGGGCTCTGCCCAGCAAGCAATTTAGCGGACCGGGGGCAGTCCGTGTGCTCGGCGGAGCAGGCCGATTTGCCCGGAGTGGATCGATTCGTGCAGGGGGCAAAACAGGAACGCGCCGAGCTTGATCGGATAAGCCGTGAAGGGCATTTCGGTGGGTTCCAAAAGGGACTCGGGCGAGGTTTCCCTCATGAAAGCCATGGCTGCGTGATGGATGCGATCGAGCATGCCGAGCATTGTCTGCCGATCCGGATGGGGGCTAAGGTCCTCGATGGGGTTGGTTCCACGGGAATAGCGTTTCCTGAACCACCCGGGCATGAGTTCTACGTCCCCTTCGGCTCTACCCCTTTGGCGAAACAGCATTAACCCGTACTGAGCGACCGCCAAATGACCGATTTGCCACGCAAAATGGCTAGGAATTCCAGCCGGAGTCTGCTGCCAGAGTTCCTCGGGAATCTCCGAAATCAGGCCTAGTGTGTAATTTCTGGCGAATTCCATCTGGCCCAAGGTGGCGTCCCGTATACTGAGAACTTCGCTTGGGCTCGGTAAAGGGTGGGAAATTTCCATGGGAATTTTTCTGCAGGTTAGCGAAACGACATCGAATACCAAGGGTTACAAAGCATATCCGATGGTGTAGCATAATCGAATGACGACGCTTCTCGGGTCGGGCTAATTGAAACTTTTCTGGTACGTTCTATCAACATTATTCTTGCAAGTGGGACCAACCTCATGCCAATGAAAAAACTTTTGTCGAGATTTGCTTTGTCCTTAGGTCTGATAAGCCTCCTGAGTGTTGGAGCTTTGGCTCAAGGTCCTGGAGGAGCTGGTGGCGGGCGTGGCCAAGGTGGACCTGGTGGTGGCCGGATGATGATGGGCGGCGGCATGATGGGTGGTGGTGTTACCGGATTGCTGGCCATGAAGGAGGTTCGCGAAGAGCTCAAGCTCGACGAGGACCAAGTTGCCGAACTCGAAGAGATCGGCAAAGCGATGATGGAACAGATGCGAAACATGCGTCCGCAAGGTGGTGGGCAGGGCGGGGGAGGTCAGCCAAATCCAGGCGACTTCCAGGCTATCATGGAAAAGATGCAGAAGGCTGCCGAGGAGAACGAAGGCAAGGTTCAAGAGATCCTCGATCCAAAGCAAGTTGACCGTTTGGTTGGGTTGATGATTCAACGAAGCAACATGCAAGCTCTATCGAGCAAATTGGTCGCTTCTCGCTTGGGGATCACCGAGGATCAAAAAGCAAAGATGGCCGAGATCAACAAGGCCAACAGCGAGAAGATGCGTGAGCTCTTCCAAGGGGGGTTCAATCAAGATGCCCGCGAGAAGATGACCAAGATGCGAGAAGAGGGTGAGGCAAAGATCAAAGAAGTTCTCACTGCAAAACAAAAGGAAGACATGGAAAGCCTCAAGGGTCCTGAGTTCAAATTCCCTGAGCCTCAATTCCGCTTTGGTGGCCAAGGCGGACCTGGCGGACCTGGTGGACCTGGTGGACCTGGTGGTGGTCGAGGCAATCGTCGTCCTGGTGGCGGCGAAACCGACCGATAAGTCGGCTTGGTCGTCATTCGTCCCGAGCAAGGCCCGAGAATTTTTCAACTGCATCTCCCAGTGAAACCACTGGGAGATATTTTTTTCGGAGCGTGGGATTTTTCTGAAACCAAGTTGCGAGGAGTCCTAGAGACTCATGCGGTCGGCAGTACTGGAGTTCAAGTTCCGAGTCGGCCCTAAGCCATCGGTCTAATGCATCTCGAATCGAGTTGGCTTTTGCTTTAAATGAAACCGTCTTGGTTGTGCCAGTCGTGGTATTTAATGCATGGTGGGCAAGCGCGTACTGCACACCACCGGATCGGATCAAATACACGATACCTCCTTTGGGGAATCTGGAGCCACCGGTGGTCTGGACCCAGTAGAGGCTGGGTGGATTGCACGAAGCCTTTTGCAATTGCCTCAGCTTTCCGTGCAACCATTTCAGGATCGCGGCGTCCTCTTGAAGTCTTGCAGCTCGTTCGAAGTGCGTTCTGTGGATCGCTTTTTGCATCTGCTCTTGCAGTTCGTTGTGAATGCTGGCCGACTCGCCCCGCATCCAGGCTCTTGCAAGATCTTCTTGAACTCGATAGTCAGCTCTGATCGAATCGGCCAAGCATGGGGCTAGGCATGTTCCGAGTTCGGCACGCAGGCAGCCGGCTCGTTCGGGCATGTTAAACAGCGACAACTGATCTGAAAAGAGCATCGGTGTTTTGGTCGAGCAATCCCTGAGCAGGAAGTGGCGATTGAGCACCTCGGCCGCGCGAAACAACTTCGTCGATCCGTAGAAAGGTCCCCGGCAGATCGATGCGCGGGTGTCCCATTGCCGTGAGATGTAGAACGACTCGGCCGGACCTCGACCGAGGTTCAGAAACGCAGGTTGGCTGCGGTTTGGCATGCCGATGACATTCAGGGTTGGCTGCCAAGTTCGAATCAAGGCTTGCTCTCGAAGCAAAGCGGCGAACTCGCTCGGTTGGGTCTCCCACACGATCGCTCTGGCGTGCTTGAGAATCTGACCGGCTTTCTCGTCCGTTGCACCCGGCAGAAAGTAACTCAGCAGACGAGCTCTGAGCGCTTTGGATTTGCCGACATAGATCAGACGATTCAGCGGATCGAGGATCCCGTAAACGCCCGGACTGTATGGGATGTACTGTTGGACTAGCGCTTTGAGTTCCTTCTGGATCGAAGCATTGGTTCGCAGATCGGTCGCATCGATTCGCGCCAAGCTCGGCGCGGAGGACTTGAGCGACGGGTCGCTAAAAAGGGGGTCTGGTCCGAAGTCGATAAAAGACTCGGTCCACTTCGCCTGCAGTTTGTTATCGGTTTTGCAAGGTTCAGACGCGTCCATGCGTTGGCTGTAAGTTCGTTAGGATCGAGTTTTGCAAGTGCAGATGTAATTCTAACAGTTTTGTAGACATTACAAATTGGTCGTATTTGCCATGATGAGGAACGAGTGACAACAAACAGGGTTGTAATCTACCAGCTATGGAACCCTTGTCAGGCCTCCACCGAGTTGTCATCGATGATGCAGTATTTCGTACCGAAGAGTTATGATCAAGCGGCCGCGAGGATCATTCCCTTCGGTTTTCTGTTGCTGATCGCTTGCTTGAGTTCCATAGGGAGTTTATCGAGGTTCCTGTTGTCCGACCCGCAATCGATCGAGCGCTGGGTCGATTACCAAACGCACCGCTTGCAATCGTATCGCGCGAACGGTGTCCGGGAGCTGGGTGCATCGCTCCGCGCAGCGAACCTGTATGTTCATTCCATCACTCGCCATGCCGAGCGACGCGATCTTGCCATTTGGGAAAACTGGCCGCAGTGGTTGCTCGGTCAGTTTTATTCACCACTATTACGGACTCAAAACCCACAGTGGATCGTATCGGGTGGATTTGGGGATTGCTCGGAGCGTGCGGCGGTCCTTCAGGATTTGCTCAAATCGCATGGGGTCGACACTCGATTTGTCGGGCTCGGAGGGCATGTGGTGCTCGAAGCCCGTGGCGAGCAAGGGGCTTGGATTCTAGACCCCGATTATGGGGTTGTGATCGACACGGACCTTAGGGGGCTCCAGGATCAAGACTCTGGAGATTTGACTCGGTGGCTTGTCGAGCAAGGGGTTGCGCCGGCGCGTTCGATCCAGTACGAGCGCATGGTCAGGACGTCGCAGGACAATGTTGCCCTCGGCTGGAACGAGCCGCTGAGCCCTAGGCTCAAGAAAATCGAGTCTTTATGCGAATTGGCGATATGGTTGGCCCCGGTTTTTTTCTGGGTGTTGTTGGGTAAGCATTTGCGATGGGGTGTCGTCGCAGCTCGCATTTTGCCCTAGAGAGCTTTCTAGACGGCTTTATCGACAGCTTCTTTGGAGTTACCATGACCCCCTTCGAGTGATGGAAAGTCGAATCTGCAAACGTCGTTTTGCAGTGGGCAAATTTCTTGAAGTATCAAAGAGGTTGGGAATGCGAACGATTTTGAATAAAACCTGTGGTTGGACTCGAAGTCCACTGATTTCTCGAGGCTTGTGTGCTGTTTTGGCGTTCGGGTTGAGTACGGCCGAGGCTCAGGACAGAGTCAGGGTGGTCTCAGGGGTTGAGAAAGAGAATATCAGCAAGACGCTCCGTCCCTCGGATGACTTTTTCCGGTATGTCAACGAGAACTGGTTGGAGTCGACCGAGATTCCTCCGGATCAATCCAACTTCGGCGCTTTTACGGCTCTAGACATCGAGACCAAGGGAGCCATTCGGGCAATTATCGAACAGGCCAGCGGTTCTGCTAACGCTTCGCCTGAGGCCAAGCAGGTCGGAGGTTTCTTCAAGTCCTACACAGATATTGACGCTAGGAACCGAGCCGGGATCAACCCCGTGAAACCTTGGTTGGATTCCATCCGAGGAATTCGTACCAAAGAGGATGCGATCCGATTGGCAGGTGAGTTGTCGATCTACGGAATCCCGAGTTTCTTTGCTGCAGGGGTCGATGTCGATGATCGTCGATCCGACCAGTATGCGGTCTACCTCTACCAAGACGGCACCACATTGCCCGACCGCGACTACTACCTCGAATCCGACCCGGAGCTTGTTTCCAGGCGTCAGAAATACCAGGTCTTCATCGAACAGATGCTAGACCGAATCGGATGGGAGGATTCCGAAGTTCTTTCCAAAAAGATTTTGGACCTCGAGACCGCTTTTGCGAAAGTTCAATGGGACAAGGTTTCCCTGCGGGATCCGATCAAGCGATACAACAAGACCAGCGTCGCTGATTTCTCTGCCAAGCATCCAGGGTTGCTCTGGAAGACTTATGCCAACGCCACGGCTCTGCCGGAGATCCAGGAGATCATCGTCGGTCAGCCGAGTTTCTTTGAACAAGCTCAAGAGATCCTCGCGCAGTCGGACATCGAGGTACTCAAAGCCTACTTGGCGTTCCAAACGATCGACACCTTTGCACCAGTGATGACCGAAGAGTTGGAGAAGCTCCATTTTGGTTTCCACAAGACGGTTCTCAGCGGTGTCGAGCAGCAGGAGCCCTTGTGGCGAAGGGGCGTCGATGCTTGCAACTCCCTCTTGGGTATGCCAGTGGGCAAGCTATACGTCGAGAAGCATTTTTCGCCGAAGGCCAAGGAGCGGATGAACGAATTGGTCGGCAATCTGATGAAGGCCTTTGAAAAACGGATCGACTCGCTCGAGTGGATGGGGAATGGAACCAAGGCTCAGGCCAAGGAGAAGCTTAAGCTCTTTACGCCTAAAATCGGATATCCGGACAAATGGAAGGATTACTCGTCGGTCAAGATCGATCCAAATAATGTTGTCGGCAACATCGCTGCGATTTCCAAGTTCGAGCATTTCTACTCGCTGAACAAATTAGGCAAGCCGATCGACAAGACCGAGTGGTTCATGCCACCGCAAACCGTCAACGCTTATTACAACCCTTCGATGAATGAAATCGTCTTTCCTGCTGCGATCCTGCAACCGCCGTTCTTCAACCTGGAGGCTGACGATGCGATCAACTACGGTGGGATTGGAGCGGTCATCGGCCATGAGATCAGCCATGGTTTCGATGACTCGGGCAGCAAGTACGATGGTCGAGGGAACCTCAGGAATTGGTGGACAGAGAATGACGAGAAGGAGTTCGTCAAACGTTCCGAGCAACTGATCAACCAGTACGATGCCTATCAACCCCTACCGGGTGTGAACCTTAACGGCAAATTTACGCTTGGTGAAAACATCGGCGACCTCGGGGGGCTCAGTGTGGCTTATACGGCTTACAAGCTTTCGCTCGATGGCAAAACCTCGCCTTTGATCGATGGTTACACCGGCGAGCAGAGGTTTTTTATTGGATGGGGTCAGGTCTGGCGGCGCAAGTACCGCGAAGCCGAGATGCGAAAGCGGATCAAGACTGATCCGCATTCGCCCAGCCAATATCGATGCAACGGAATTGTCTCGAATCTCGACGGCTTCTACGAAGCCTTTGATGTAAAACCAGAGACCCCGATGTACATCGCACCAGAGAAGCGTGTGAGGATCTGGTAGCCAAAGCGGCAATCGAGCCGCTAGGCCGCCTCCGAGCCGCGGGTTGTCGGATGACCTTCCACTCGGTCGTTGCCGATCAAAGAATCGGTCGACGACCCAGGACAAATATTGGCGTAAGCATCGATTCTACCGACTACCTTGGACTTGCGAGCCACCTCGGCGCTTCTCTTCCAGAGTTGGGCGATCTCCCCGAGCAGACTCACCTTGCAAGTCTCTCGATAGATGCTGTTGGCTGGGAGTTCAGCCATGAGTCGTCGGTGCGCGATCCCCAAATTGTGGTAGGGTAGGGAGGGGAACAGGTGGTGCGTAGCATGGTAACGCGTCCCGGTTGGACCCCAGAGTTCGGTAATCCAAGGACGATGGGGATAATCGCAGGAATCAAGCAATTGTTGCTCGAAGCTCAACTCCGACCCTGGTCCCGTCCACCGGTGGGCCCCGAGCGTGCGAATGTTATTCATGAAGATCATGCCGATACTGACCAAATAAGCGTGCATCCACAGCGGATCGAGCCACGTCTTGGCAATCAAAGGCCCGTGGAGGAACAGGCCCAGGCAAACCATGAAACAAGCGACCTCTTGCATGATCATGATGCGATAAACCCGATTGCTCGCCTCGGGACGTTCGTAGAAGACATCCATGACCATCGTCGAGGCGTGAGTGAACGTCCACTTGCGCACGCCCGGAAATACCCAGCAGATCGGGGATAGAATCCCCCAACGGATGACCCCTGCAATCGGAGTGACAAAAACTCCGAGCATGTACAACACAATCGCCCAGGGGGGCTGGTGGCTGAGGCTCAAGTACTCCCCATCCTCCTTGGTTCCGTAGGATTTTCGGCGATGGTGGTCGATATGAGGGTAGTACGTGAACGAGGGGATCATGAACGGGATACCGCATAGCAAGTTCCAAGCAACGCGGAACGATGTCCAGCCTTCGCGAGGCAAGTGAACCAGTTCGTGGGTGAACATGGCACCTCGCAAAAAAAGCAAAATGGTGGTTGTGTAGAAAATGGCCTTGATCCCCCACCAAAGCATCGCGGAGTCCGGAGCAAATCGATCCGGCAGGTTCATCATGGCTACAAAACATGCGTGGCCGCAAATGGCCGTCAGCAGCATGTCCGTCCAGTAGACGCGAGGGTTTGGGGTGTGCAGATCGCCCACGATCTGACGCGCCTGTTTCATCGAAAATCTTTGGGATTCAAGAGCGGTGTCTTCCATTTGAGTTACTCACGGTTCGCGTAGCAGTTTGAGATATCGCGTACCGGGCTTGAGTCCAAGCCCTCGGATTCGAATTTCGGTCCCTTCCAAAGCGAATCTTGATTACAGTCGATCAGGTCAGAAAATCCGGCACGAACCTGACGGACCAAACGTTAAACTCCCACCAATCTACTACCCCCGAGCCGGGGCTTCTATCAACTTTTCTGTTAGAGTGGATATTTGAAGCCAGTTTTTAGGGAACGACGACGGGGTTTTCGACCGTGGGTCTGAAGTAGCCCGAATTTATTGCCTTCGGGCAACGTTCGGCGCTGGAATTTTCCGCTCCCGGTGAGAATTCGTACCGCAGGAGCTTGCTTTGGAGGATTCTCCGGAAGTTGGCCGGGCTGGGAGTCTGGCGGCTGTGAGAAAAAACCGTGCCAAACGCCGAATTAACCCTTGCAGGAATCCTTGGGTCTTCGCTAAACTTTTGGGCTCGATGGATCCATCGATAGGAATAGACCTCAGGGGAGTTCCATCTTGAGAGCCTGTTTTTCGTTTTAAAGCGTTACCGATTCATGGTTTAGGAGTGGGCAAGTATGCCACGTCTTTTGGGTGTTGACATTCCGAACGACAAGCAAGTCGTTTACTCGCTTCAGTATCTCTATGGCGTTGGACCGTCGATTGCTAGAGAGGCTTGCGTAAAAACGAAGATCAATCCGGTTAAGAAAGCTCGGGAATTGGACGAAGACGAGCTGAGTCGCTTGGCAAGTTTGCTTGAACGTGACTACACCGTGGAAGGTCCATTGCGACGGCAGATTGGGCAGTCGATTCACCGGCTCCGGGAAATCAAATGCTATCGTGGGCTAAGGCACAGGCTTGGTTTGCCGGTGCGAGGTCAGCGCACGCGAACCAACGCTCGGACCCGAAAGGGACCTCGAAAGACGGTTGCGGGCAAGAAGGGGGTCAAGGACCTTCGGTAGTTACTCGGTTCGATCTGGTTCGATGGGGTCGATTCCAGAAGGTGTTGGTATTGGGTTCGGATTATTTCGGTTTCGGTCTGAGTTTTGCCTTCGCAAACTCAAGATTGGTTTTTTCTCACTGAATTATGGCTAAGCAACAAGTAAACAAAGACGCGAACAACAAGCGGCGCAAGGTGCGTCGGAACGTCACCAGTGCGATTGCTTTTATCAAGGCGACCTTCAACAATACTCACGTGACGATCACGGATACTCGGGGAGATACCCTTTGCTGGGCTAGTGCAGGGACCTGCAACTTCAAGGGTTCCCGCAAGAGCACGCCGTTTGCTGGTCAGATGGCTGCCCAGCAAGCCGCCGAGAAGGCAGCGAAGTTTGGGGTCAAGGAGATCGAGGTCAGGGTCAAAGGGCCGGGATCTGGTCGTGAGTCAGCAATCACTGCATTGCAAGCCGCCGGGATTACTGTCAAGCAGATTGAGGACACCACTCCGATTCCGCACAATGGATGTCGGCCTCGCAAGCGTCGGCGGGTGTAGTTGTTCGGTTGGTGGGTTGTTAAGGTTATTCATTTCGGATATTTCGGAGAAGCGGCTATGCACTTTAAATGGCGAGGTTTAGAGCTTCCAAGCCAAGTCAACGTTGAGCGATCGACGCTCAGTGGGACATATGGCAAGTTCACTGCAGAACCGTTCGAGCGTGGTTTCGGGGCCACGATTGGCAACAGTCTTCGACGTGTACTTTTGTCGAGTCTCGAAGGAAGCGCGATCACCCAGATCAAAATCCGCGGTGCTCAACATGAGTTCAGCTCGATTCCGAATGTTCTCGAAGATGTTACGGAGATCGTGTTGAACGTGAAGTCGTTGGTGGTAAAGAACCACAGCGATAACACTCGGGTGCTGACCGTTCTGCGTTCCAAAGCAGGACCGATCACAGGTGCGGACATCCAGACCGATGCCGACGTTGAAATCATCAACAAAGACCATGTGATTGCAACTTTGACCGGTGATACCGAGTTCATGATGGAAATGGTCGTCGAGAACGCTCGGGGATATGTACCAGCATCGGAGCAAAACACCGGCGATCACGAGATCGGTATCATACCGGTCGATGCTTCCTTTAGCCCGGTGGTTCGTGTTCGATATACGGTCGAGGAAACGCGTGTCGGTCAAAAGACCAACTATGACCGCTTGGTGATCGAGATTTGGACTGACGGATCTCTTCACCCGGAGTTGGCGATGGTCGAGGGTGCCAAGATTCTGCGTAAGCACTTGAACCCGTTCGTGCAGTCAGGCGAATTGGGGCGACAAGTTCATGCCGTTGCAAGGGGTGGTCCTGGGAGTCCCGAGGCGCAGCTTGAAGCTAAACTGAACATGCTCG
>JBJTAQ010000414.1:0-3473 GCA_046090945.1 Pirellula sp. | reverse complement strand
GCTTGAGTCTGATGCAAACGAGTTCAAGCTTGCCGTACAACCGATCGGCACTGAGGAATTCTTATGCAAAATGAGTCTTGCGAGTCAGGCACCAATTCGTTTGTGGGTGCGACGTTTGGGAGAGACGAGTTGCTCGGTATCAGCCTTTCAAGAGCATTCGATACTGCTGGCCGATATCGTTCGATTCTTTCCCCCTAACCGACTAGGGCTTCTGCAACGGCTGGGAGTTTATGCTAGCCGATGGTGGGAGTTTGTATCCGGCGCACCTCGCGAGGCGGGGATGGAAGGAGGGTTCTTCCCTGCGATCTGGGGAACGGTTGTCATGACGATTATCATGTCGATGGCGGTCATGCCCTTTGGGGTTCTGGCAGCGCTGTACATGCGGGAGTACGCCAGGAGTGGCTGGCTGCTGAGTGCGATCCGAATCAGCATCAACAACCTGGCTGGAGTACCTAGCATTGTCTACGGGGTCTTTGGGCTATCCTTTTTCTGCTACATCGTCGGGGGGTACATCGACGGAGGACCGACTAAGGCTGGCTTTGAACCTTGGCCGAGTTCCGTCTGGTTTTCGGCACTGACCGGGTTGTCGATGGTTGGTTTAGCGGCGTTTGCTACATCGGTATTGTTAGGTCAAGCCGAAGCGAGGCGATCGCCGTTGCGAGCCATACTCCGATGGGCTGGTGGTCTGTTGTGGCTTATGACCCTTGCGGGAATCGTTTGGTTGCTGATCAAAACGCCCCATTTTCAGGGGTTCTATCAAGCTCAGTTGCCCAATCCGACGTTCGGCAAGGGGTGTCTATTGTGGGCAGCTTTGACGCTGGCTCTGCTGACGTTGCCCGTGGTGATCGTGGCGACTGAAGAAGCTTTATCGGCAGTGCCGAATTCGCTGCGAGAGGGCTCGTACGCTTGCGGTGCGGGCAAGTGGCAGACGATTTACAGGATCGTTCTGCCTTACGCGAGACCTGGGATCATTACGGGGTTCATTTTGGCAATGGCACGAGGTGCTGGCGAGGTTGCACCGATGATGCTCGTCGGAGCAATCCCATTGGCGACTGACTTGCCGCTTGATAGCGAGTTTCCTTTTCTGCACGGATCGCGCTCGTTCATGCATTTGGGGTTTCAGATATATTCGCTGGGTTTCCAAAGTCAGAACAGCGAGGCGGCCAAGCCGATGGTCTACACTGCGACACTGTTGCTTTTGGTGATTGTTACGTTGCTGAACCAAACCGCGATTTGGCTTCGAGCCAGGCTTCGTAAGCGTTTCCAAACGAGTCAATTCTAGAAGGTTCCCAGGATGAACAGGCTCAAAGCGATCGCCGATGGTCAAATGATAGAACCGGTCATCCATGCCGAAGTTCTCTCGCGTGAACCGGTCGTATCGATCCGCGACTTCTGCCTGTTCTATGGCCGCAAACAAGCCTTGTACAACATCAGTATGCCGATCGTCAAAGGCATGGTCACCGCGCTAGTTGGCCCGAGCGGTTGCGGCAAGTCGACACTGCTTCGAAGCGTCAATCGCATGAACGATCTGATTGAATCGGTTCGGATCGAGGGAGACATGCTGCTCAATGGAGAGTCGATCTTTGCACCATCGGTCGATGTGATCCAGCTGCGCAAACGCATGGGCATGGTTTTTCAGAAGCCGAATCCGTTTCCGATGAGCATCTTCGAAAATGTCGTATATCCGCTCCGAATCGATGGCGAGCGCGACAAAAACGTGCTCATGCAGGTTTGCGAGCAATCGCTTCGAGGGGCAGCTCTTTGGGACGAGGTCAAGGATCGGCTCCATGAGTCGGGTTTAAGCCTCTCGGGTGGTCAGCAGCAACGCTTGTGCATCGCCAGAGCCATCGCAAGCGACCCGGAAGTTCTCCTGCTCGACGAGCCGTGTTCGGCCTTGGATCCGATCGCCACGGGTAAGATCGAGGATTTGATCGATCGGCTCCGCGGTGAGTACTCGATCTTGATCGTCACTCACAACATGCAGCAGGCATCGCGGATCAGCGATCATACAGCGTTTATGTACTTGGGCAGATTGGTAGAAATGGCTGAGACATCGACGATCTTTACTCGACCGACCCTCAGCGAGACCGAGGACTACGTCACCGGTCGGTTTGGCTGATTCGGCGGGATTCAATCTCTCGTAGGGGCGGTTTATCTTTGTTATCATACAGATCGCGTCATCCTTGCGAGTGGTCATTAGGATTGATCGTCGATTGTTATTCGGAATCGAAATGCAAGTAGTTACACGGCAAATTCACTCATGAGTCCTTTGCAAAACAGTTTAATAAAGACCGTCTGCGGAGTGCAGACAAACGTTGACTTTGCCGATACACGAGCGAATCTCCAGAGGATGCTCCGGTGGCTCGAGCACGAACAAGTCCAGGGGGCCGATCTGGTTGTTTTCCCCGAGTGCATGCTCAGCGGATATTGCTTCTCGAGTTTAGACGAAGCCCGACCGCATGCGGAGTCAATCCCAGGGCCGGCCACCGAAGCGATCGTAGAGGTTTGTTTATCCAAGAAAATGCATGTGGTCTTTGGGTTGCTAGAGCAAGGCCCTCTGGGTGGGATATACAACAGTTGTGTATTGGTAGGTCCAAGCGGTGTTGTGGCGACCTATCGCAAGGTGCATTTGCCGTACTTGGGAGTCGATCGATTCACCACTCAAGGCGAGAATTTGTATCGTGCGGTCGAGGCCGACCAGATGCGAATCGGTATGCATATATGCTACGACGGTTCGTTTCCGGAATCCTCGCGATGCCTAGCGCTCGACGGTGCCGACTTGCTGGTCCTACCCACGAATTGGCCACCGGGCGCAGATACGTTCGCGAAATACCTTCCCAACGCTAGGGCCTTGGAAAATAACGTCTACTTTATGAGCGTCAACCGAGTGGGGACCGAACGAGGTTTTCGGTTCATCGGCAATAGCCGAATCTGCGATCCTAACGGGAATCCCGTCGCGGATGCTCCAAATGAGAACGAGCAGGTTCTACGGGCGGAGATCGATTGCAACAAGGCTCGCAACAAACGGCTTGTGCGGGTCCCTAAAGAGCATGTTATCGACCGCTGGGCCGATCGTCGTCCGACGTATTATGACTCGATTTCTAAAGAGCATAATCTGGAACGCAAGGTCGATTAGTCTGGCGATAGGACGATCAGCTTTTTCGACAATGATAGACGATCGCTGGTGGGGAGTTTCTCCAGACCACAGGGCTGATTTCGACCGAGCGAAAATGCTGGTTGAGCAAACCTCGGAATCTAAGTCCTGCTGGCAGCCATAGTCCGTGTAGATATGCGAACGTCGAGAAGGTTCCCCTCGGGCCTAGGGAATCGTTGATTGCAGCAAGCAGTCGGAGTTGCAGATCCTTAGGGAAGACAGCCCAAGGCAATCCGCTGATGACGGCATCGAGTTCGGGGATGTTGCGTTCCGCACATCGATCCGCCAGTTGAAAGGCATCGGCGCACTGGATGTCAAC
>JBJTAQ010000413.1:0-2926 GCA_046090945.1 Pirellula sp. | reverse complement strand
GGCAAACCGCACATCCCATCGTCAAGCCCAACCAAACCAAGCTGGTCGTCTCGACACGATCGCGGGTATAGAGAACCTGATACTCCTCAGAAATCGCGCCACCCTCGTTGGTTGTGATGTTGCACCGATTGAATCCACTGGCAATTTTCTGATCCAAGCTGGCTTCAGGGAGCAAATCCCCCGCGAGCTGCTCGATCGTAAACTGGTCGAATGGCAAGTTGCGATTGAATGCCTTGACCACCCACTCGCGGTAAGCCCAGACCTCTCGATAGTTGTCGAAGTGAATGCCATGCGTGTCGGCATAACGCGCGTAGTCCAACCAATATCGCCCCCGGTGCTCTCCCCACTCCTGACGAGACAGTAGCTCATCGACATAATTCTCATAACGCTCAGGGGTGGGATCCGATAAAACCCTTTCCACATCCTCAGGACTCGGCGGCAATCCGGTCAGATCCAAAGCAACTCGACGAATCAATGACCTAAGGTCTGCCTCTGGTGCCGGCTCGATTCCACGCCGCTCAAGTTCCGAAAGAACAAATCGATCGATCGGATTGCGAACCCAGCCAGGATTTCGAACTTGAGGCAACTCGGGTTTGACCGGAACAATATAAGCCCAGTGTCCTTGATATTCGGCCCCTTCGGCAATCCAAGCCCTGAGCAAATCCTTTTGCCCTTGTGTTAGTGTTTTGTGCGATGTCGGAGGTGGCATCACCTCATTTTCATCGGAGCTCAAAATCCGCTTAAGGATCGAACTCTCGGCAGGCTTGCCCGGCACAATCGCTTGCTTGTTAACCGCCGCCTCCCGAACATCGAGCCTAAGCTCTGCGGCACGCGTCTTCTCATCAGGGCCGTGGCAGGCAAAGCAGTTGTCGCTCAGGATTGGCCGGATATCTCGGTTGTATTGGATCACGCCATTACCAGCAAATGCCTCGATGCTACCTGCGGTCAAAGTCCATACCAGTACCCACGGCAAGAGGAGCCTAGGATTCAAGGGGCTTTCTCGGAATAGATCCATAAGGATTGAGATGTTTGAGTGATGAAAGAGGTCAGAACCAGCCGGGATCCGCTAAGCTACCTCAGATTTTCCAATAAATCCAGTAAAATGCAACCTCACAGCCGATCTGTCCGATCATCGATCCGACCGATCAGTCCGATCATCGATCTGTCCGATCCGACCGATCAGTCCGATCATCGATCCGTCCGATCCGACCGATCAGTCCGATCATCGATCTGTCCGATCCGACCGATCAGTCCGATCTATAACAACCATTCCCCATCGTTTATCTCGCACACCGACATGGACCCAACCCCAGAATCAATCTACCCCCGAGGAACGATCGAAAACCGCAACCGCCAAGCCTACGATCGGATGGTCCAGACCAAGCATTTTCTGACACAACCAGTGAGTGCCGAGGAACTCGAAAACCCCTTGGCGACTCTCGATGCAAAGGGTTGGCTAGGCGGCAATATCCGGGGCTGGAACGTTCTGTGTCTGGCCGCAGGGGGGGGCCGCCAAGGGCCTTTGTACTGCGCAGCCGGAGCGAAGGTGACTGTGTTGGATATCAGCCCGGCGATGCTTGAATTGGACCATCAAGTCGCCTCGCATTTGGGCCTCAACTATCGAACTGTCCAAGGGGACATGTCGGATTTATCGATATTTGAGCCTGAGCAGTTCGACCTTGTCGCGCACCCTGTTAGCACTTGCTATGTTCCTGACATCGAACCGGTATTTGTCCAGATCGTTCGAGTCCTACGTCCGAATGGCTTGTATGTATCTCAGCACAAACAACCCATGAACCTGCAGGCATCCCTGGAGTTGATTCATGGCCGGTATGTTATCGAAACGCCCGTTGGTCAAGCAGCCAAATCTATTCCGGCGGGGCAGTCGAGTCTGCTCAGAGAACCAGAAACCATCGAGTTTGCTCACTCGCTAGATGCGATCCTCGGTGGGATATGCCGTGCCGGCATGAGCATCGAAGCGATATCGGAACCTGACCATGCGAAGCTGGACTCCGAGCCAGGGACGATGGGTCATCGAAGTCGTTTTATCCGGCCCTATTTGCGGGTCAAAGCAAGGAAACTAGGCGATTCCAAATTCACTCGAAAAATTTTCGTGGGTTGACCCAACAATCAACCGCGCTGATTACCTGTCTGCTGCTTGAGCATCTGCTTAATGTCTTCCAAACGATCCGCCTCCTGCGGTGACTTGTCGTGACGCCACCTCAGAATCCTAGGAAATCTCACCGCGATGCCGCTTTTGTGTCGACTCGATTCCTGAAGATTTTCGAATGCAAGTTCCATGACAATCTGCGCGGGGACTTCGTGAACCGGACCGAATCGCTGTGTCGTATTTTCCTTGATCCAACGATCCACCTGGGCGATCTCTTCATTGGTAAGCCCGGAATAAGCCTTTGCGAAAGGCACCAATCGGTCTTGGTCCCACACGGCAAAGGTATAATCCGAAAACATTCCCGCTCGGCGTCCGTGCCCGCGCTGGGCATAGATCAACACGGCGTCGACGGTATATGGTGTCAATTTTGATTTCCACCAAGTTCCGGTGACACGCCCCACTTCGTACCGACCCAAGCGGTGTTTGAGCATCAACCCTTCGGCCCCTTGCAATCGGGCTTGATCCCTGTGCACGAACATCGATGACCAATCCTCGAACTTGAACACTTCGCTGCACCGAAGCGTGCCCGATTCGCAGAGACTCTCAAGGCTGAGGGACTCCAGAAGAGTGCGACGGACCTGATAAGCTTCCTGGCGTAAATCGATGGTTTGATGCTCTAGAATATCGAAGGCGATGAATACAACAGGCACCTCTTGCATGAGCTTAACGCTCGGTTTCTTTTTTTGAATCCGCTTTTGCAACATGGTAAAGGGCATTGGATGGTTCTCGGTCCAGGCAAGTATTTCACCATCGAGA
>JBJTAQ010000412.1:0-2774 GCA_046090945.1 Pirellula sp. | reverse complement strand
TGCTCATCTTCTGCCCGTCCGTCCCAGGAACCTTAGCCGTATCCTTGACGATCCGGGCAGACGGCATGACAAAGGTCTCTCCATAATGGGCATTGAAACTGCGAGCCAAATCTCGACAGACTTCTATATGCTGGTTTTGATCCTCTCCAACAGGAACGCACTGCGAGTCATAGGCCAAAATATCGGCGGCCATCAGTACCGGATAAGTGAACAGCCCTGCATCGGCCTTGATCCCACGAGCCTCCTTGTCCTTGAACGCAACACACCGTTCCAGCAATCCCAAGGGAGCACCGGTCATGAGGATCCAGTAAAGCTCGGATACCTCAGGAATATGCGACTGTACAAACAACGTCGCTTTTTCCGGGTTCAATCCCAACGCGAGCAGATCGAGCGCCGCATCTTTCACGTTAGCCTTAAGCACCGATGGCTCGCGAATGGTGGTCAAGGCATGCAGGTCGGCGATGAAGTAATAGCCATCGTGCTGATGCTGCAGTTCGATGTACTGCTTGATCGCGCCAAAATAATTGCCCCAATGAAATCGACCCGTGGGCTGAATCCCGCTCAAAACTCTCATCGCTTACCTTTTGCTTATCCTGCTGAAAATTGCACCAATGCGTTCAGTGATCTGTAGCTTGCTTTTAAGATACTTGAATTAAAGATAAATGGATCACGTTGGCGAAATCGCCTCCGAGACATTCGCCGATTTTGGAGGCAGTTGTAGGGTTCGCACACAATCTCGCACAGAGGTATAGCCAAGCTCTCGGACTGCATCAGGTAACTGTTCGATTAACCGTGTGCTGATCATCGGATCATAGTAGTTGGCTGTACCGATTTGGATCGCTGATGCCCCGGCAACGATGAACTCCATCGCATCATCAATGGTTGCGATCCCCCCTACCCCGACGATCGGTACGGGAACGTCCGATGCCACCTGATGCACGCACCTTAATGCAATCGGCTTGATCGCCGGACCACTGATCCCACCAACCGTATTGGCTAACATCGGCTTACGCTTCCGCCAATCGATTGCCATCCCAAGCACCGTATTGATGCAGGTCACTGCGTCGGTACCTGCCTCGTAAGCGGCTTTGGCAATCTTCGCAATCCGAGTCACGTTCGGCGTCAACTTGGTCAGAATCGGACAATCGATCACCGACCTGACCCCCGAGACGACGTCATAACAAGCCTTCGACTTCGTACCGAAATCGATTCCACCAGTGACGTTCGGACAAGAGATGTTGAGTTCCAAGGCGAACAGCCCAAGCGGAGCCAATCGCTGTGCGAGATACACGAACTCCTCCTGCGACTTGCCAGCAATGCTTACGACAATGTCCGCGCCGGTTGATTTCAGATAAGGCCAATGGTTGGCAATAAAGTAATCGATTCCATCGTTGTCCAAACCAATCGCGTTGAGCAAGCCTGCGGAGACCTCAACGGTTCGCCATGGATTATTGCCACGCCGAGAGTCCCGAGTGATCGTTTTGGGCAAGATCCCACCCAAGGCTCTCAGGTCGACAATCTCGGCCATCTCCTTGGCATAGCCAAAGGTACCCGAAGCAACCATGACAGGGTTTTTTAATCTCAGTCGCCCGAGTTGGACGCTTAAGTCGATCGGATTATCGGTGTTGTTTTGCAAAACTGCCGCCAGTATTCATGCACTAAGTGTTGACCTTACCCAATCGCCTCGCAATCGCCTCGGCAGGGATCGGTATCACATTTGCGTTCGCCATCAAATCGGTCGAGAGGATATCGCCGGATTCGTCGACGGACTCAGATGGTTCATAGGTGACAATATAGGCACCGACCTGAAGGTAATTGTGATGGTAAACCGGGGGCCAAAAATCCTCGGCACGGTGTGCTAGTGTTCTGGCAAGCAACCGAGTAGCTCGTCCGGAAAATCCGCTCAAAACCATATCAAGCCGCCCGAGCGACTCGCGGAAAATGTAGAACACCAGTGCAGCATCCTTACCCGCAGTTGCACCACCTGCAAATGTCCAACTGCCATCGGCCTTCTCGTAGTACAATCCCGCTTCCGATACCTTCTCGGTCTTGCTCAACTGCAGCCCAGCCGAACAGGCCGGAGGATGCGGATCGCGATCTCGGTACCGCAAGAAAAATGGCAACGAACGATCTTTGGCTTTCGCTACATCGTCCTGGGACACAAAGGGGTCGCAGCCAAAAGCTCCTCCAAGTACAAGCTCAACGGTTGGATTGCTTTTGACACTCCCCAAGCAAACGATCGCTTTATCCCCTGCGATGGAATCGAACTCCTCAAACACATCTCGAGCACGTGCTTGGACCTGCTCAGCACCCATCGTCCCTGGACTCCAGACCAAGGTCTGTCGCAAGTGCTCGATGTGGGGGATATCCTTGCCCGACGCTCGCTTCATAGCCTTGGCGGTCCCACCCAAGGTGGATACTCCATTGAGAACCTCGCCGGCGAGGACATTGTCCGAAGCCACAATCCAAGCGGTATCGGCACTGTCGTCTTCAGGGGGTTTGCGAACCCCAACGCAGATCTCCAAACGCGAGCGCCGAGCCAGCAACTCCCAGAAGTTCTCTGGGGTTACCGCAAACAATGCACCGGGCAATTCGTCAGCCCGAGCATGTCCATGCTCGATCAGGTAATCGCACAAACGCGACAGTGCCTCGAGCGGTATGTACTTGGCCTCGTTCTTGAGCAGCGCTGCGACTTGATGACGGTCCAACCCCGTATATTCAACAATCGCCTTGATCGTGCCAGGCCGCTTCTTTCGATCAGGGGTGTGACCCAG